>JBBKVW010000285.1:0-3933 GCA_037968655.1 Burkholderiaceae bacterium | reverse complement strand
GTCTTCAATAGGCAGGGGCACGGGTTCAAACCTCGGATGCGGGATTGCGCCAACCACCATCGCCGGCAATGAAAATGTTCGCCGCGGGCGGGCCCCAGGAGCCCGGTGCATAGACGTGGACCGCAGGATGCTCGGCCACGAAGTGGCGGCTCGCTGGCGGCTCCATCGCCAGCAGCGCGACGATCTGGAACAGATGGTTCTGCATCACGTCGCGCAGGCAACCGGCGCTCTCGTAGAACGCACCGCGGCCCTCGACGCCGAACTGATCTGCCAGCGTGATCTGCACGCTGGCGATGTGGTTGCGATTCCAGATCGGCTCCAGAAAGGAATTGGCGAATCGGAAGTACAGGATGTTCATGATCGCTTCCCTGCCCAGGAAGTGATCGATGCGGAAGATCGAGTCCTCGGGAAACACCTCTCGTGCAACCCGATGAAATATCTTCTTGTACGCCAGGTCGCCGGTGGCGCCGAACACGACCAATGCGTCGGCGCACTGCGGGTGTCGATCGGTGTCGTCGGGGCGCATGTCAGTTTCCTGATGGCGTGCCCTGGGCGGGCTTTTCGACATGGCCGCCGAATTCATGGCGCATTGCCGACTGCACGCGGTTGGCGAAATCGGCTTCGCCGCGCGAGCCGAAGCGGGCATACAGCGCCGCGCTTAGCACCGGCGCGGGCACGGCTTCGTCGATCGCCGCCTGCACCGTCCAGCGGCCTTCGCCCGAGTCCGAGACCCGGCCTTCGTAACCGTCCAGCGCAGGGTCGGTCGCAAGCGCCTCGGCCGTCAGGTCCAGCAGCCACGACCCGATCACGCTGCCGCGGCGCCAGACCTCGGCGATCTCGGGCAGGTCCAGCTCGTACTGGTAGTGCGCGGGCTCGCGTAGCGGCGTCGTTTCGGCATCGACGGCATGCTTGCGCAGGCCGATGTTCGCGTGGTGCAGGATGTTGAGGCCCTCGGCATAGGCGGCCATCACGCCGTACTCGATGCCGTTGTGCACCATCTTGACGAAGTGGCCCGCGCCATGCGGCCCGCAGTGCAGCCAGCCCTGGTCGGCCGTGCCCTTGCCGGCGTCGCGTCCGGGGGTCGCCACTGCTGTGCCGGCACCCGGGGCCAGCGTGGTGAACACGGGCGCCAGATGCTGCACCGACTCCTTGCCGGCGCCGATCATCAGGCAGTAACCGCGTTCCAGGCCGGCTACGCCACCACTGGTGCCGACGTCCACATAGGCGATGTTCGACGCCGCCAGGGCCGCGGCGCGGCGCAGGTCGTCGTGGTAATGGGAATTGCCGCCGTCGATGACGATGTCGCCCGCTTGCAGCAGCGGCGTCAACTCTTCGAGCACGGCATCGACGGCCGCGGCCGGCACCATCATCCAGACCGCGCGGGGCGCCTTCAGTGCGTCGACGAACTGCTGCAGCGACGCAGCGCCGGTGGCGCCGAGCGCGGCCAGGCGCGCAATGCCTTCGGGCGCCTGGTCATGGACCACGCAGTCGTGGCCGCCGCGCAGCAGGCGGGTCACCATGCTGGCCCCCATGCGGCCCAGGCCGATCATGCCGATCTGCATTTTGATGCTCCTTTTGGTTGCGGCCGAACGATCACAGGGCCACGACCTGCGCCCGCCAGCGCTGGCGTCAGATCTCGCGCTCGGATGTCGAGCCGGCGTTCCAGTACGGCGCGCGGTCGTAGTGTGAATACAGGCCTGCCTCGCGTGGCCGGTCCAGGACGGCGTCCGGGTCGTAGGGTGGCGCAGCCTTCACCTTTTCACGGTTCAGATCGACGGTGACGGTTTCATCCGACCACTGCACGCCCTCGATCCACTGCGGGGCGATCAGCACCTTGTGCCCGACCCACCAGTTGCTGGTGTTGACCACGACATAGCGGATGGCCCAGGTCTCGTCATCGACAAGGAACCCGTCAACATGTCCCACCTCCCCATCGGTGGCATGGATGTGGTATCCGACGACAGCCGAGCAGCTGCGCAGGTGGGGATCGTCGTCCCGGTGTTGCTCCTGCTGCGCCTGGGCGCCGGCAATCGCGTGTTCCCGGGCCACAGCGCCAAGCGGGAGTTCGGTCTGGGCAGGAACGACGGCAAAGGGATACATGCCTGCGCCCCACATCCCGACACCGCCCCAGTAGCTGGGGTAGCCGTAGTAGCCGAGGTACTGCAATTCATGCTGTCGGGACACCGGTTGGTCGGTATCGATGGCAGGACTGTTCTCGACCTGTTCCTTGGTGATCGCCGCCGCAAGGGTATGTGCCGGCCAATCGGCTTTTTGAATGGACATCGGCGAAATGAGAACCTTTCGATCCAACAGCCAGGACCCGGTATCGACGATAAGGTAACGGACCACCCAGGTGTGGTCATCGAAGTAGAGGTCCTTGACGTGACCGACATGGCCGTCGGTCGCGCCAATAACGCATTTCTCGTAGTCATTCAGTGTTCGCAACATACAGCACCTTCACTATCGAGGCAGACCGTCGTCATCGGCCCCGTTTGATCACTTGGCGCCGGACGCGCGGCGCCTGTCGCAGCCGGCCAGCCACCGACCCAATTGCAGTCACTGTGTGGCTACACCGGTCGGAAGTCTGTGCGTTACCGGACATAAGCGACATGCAGCGCGGCACCGTTGCCACTCCATCGCTTCTGGTGCGGGGTCCGAAGCTGCGACAGCGAACAGGCGCGAAAGTCCGTCAAGGACGCAGAGCATTTCGTTGACGCGTTGCGCCAACGCGCCGCCACCCTGGGCAACCTGCGCACTGTGTCGGGTAACGAACTGACGCGGACATTGCGCGCGGCATAAAGTGGGCCAATGATCGACGAACCCAACCACATCCTGCTCCAGCACCTCGATGCCCATTGGCGCGCTGCCAGCTTCGTGTCGGTCGAGTCCGCGAGCATGGCCAGGATCTGCCCGAGATCCGCAACTGGCGCTGGAAGGCCACGCCGTGAAGGAAAGTGACGATGTCAAAACTTGAACAGCTGGAAATGCAAGCGCACAACGAGCAGCTGGTAGCTGATGTGAAGCGCCTGGTCGAAAAGTACCTGGCCATTGCCGAATGGGACGTGCCGGGTATCGATGAGCCGCTCGCGAACAGGCTCATCGTCGGGGCCATCAGGCAGGCGCTGGACCGCGTCGAGCAGGACTTGCCGGAATCCCCGCAAGCATGAACCCCTTGATCGCCACTGCAAGCCTGCTGGGCATCGACCCCCATCACTCGGATCGGCGCACCCTCGAGTTGTGGAATGCGTGTCGATTCCCGCCATAGTGCGCAACACCGGCGCGGTAGCCGAGCCGCCACATTGCGATTCCAGGAGCCTGGAATGCTCCGCGCGCCATTTCGCTTACTGCTCCATCTGCATGGGCAGCAATCGGTCGCACTCCTCCTTGACCATCGCGTAACACTCGCAGGTGCGTTTCTCAAGGCCCGCGCGGTCCATCACCCTGATGCGACCACGATGACGGCAACTTCGGCAGAGTCTCCATTTCCATGGCATAAAGCAGCGAAACGATGGCGGTCGTTGGAAAATAGACATGGCTCCCGTCGCCTCAGGTGCCCTTGCCGAGGTTTGAGCGCCCAGCGCGCAACTTGGCGTCGAGGTGACGCAACGCCGAGCGCAACCCTTCTTCGATCACCGGGTGATAGAACGGCATCCCGATCATCTGCGCAACCGTCATTTGATTCTGCAGTGCCCAGCAAAGAAGATGCGCCAAATGCTCGGCGGCAGGCGCCAGCATTTCCGCACCCAGGAAGCGGCCAGTGGCAAGATCGCCGTAGACATTCAACAATCCCTTGTTCCTGAGCAGGATGCGCGCACGTCCCTGGTCCTCGAAGCTCACCTGTCCGGTGGCGAAGGCACCGGGTTTCATCGACTTGAATCCGCCCCCGACGATGCCGATTTGCGGATCGGTGAACACCACGCTGATGGGCGCGCG
>JBBKVW010000284.1:0-3939 GCA_037968655.1 Burkholderiaceae bacterium | reverse complement strand
GGCCGGCGGCCAGCAGCGCGGCGATCCAGCGGTTGCGGTAGTCGATGAGCCTGGGATCTCTTCGTGCAGCGGCCTTGACGCTGCCGTAGACGCTGTACAGGTACGTGTTGATGAAGACGTAGCTGCGCTCGATGCCCAGCTTGGCAAGCAAGCCCTGCACGCGTCGGCCAGCTTCGCCAACCAGGATGCGGCGTACGACGGTTTCGTGCTGCGCGGGGTCCTGCCCGATCACCAGCACTCGGGCCGTGCCGTCGAGCCGGCCGCGATGGAAGATCGGACCCCACTCCAGCCGGAACTGGCTTGCCGGGTAGACATCGCCTTCGGGGTAGTCGGCACACAGCGCCAGGAAGGGCTGGGCAACGTAGCCGGGATCAAACGGGTGCGGCATTCGAGTCTCCTCTGAATGACAGGTGTGCACTTGCCGCACGCGGCGGCATGCGCATCTATAGCTTCCCGGCGCGCAACTCTAGCTTTGACCTTGCCGGTGTTCGGCGCGTATGTTCTTTATCCTTCAACCGGATGGAAGTCCATCATGGCATCGATTGCGAACTTTGGTCAATGCCATCTACGGAACAAGGGCAAGATCGTCGGAAAGAAGGCGCCGTTCACGCTCAGGGACATCTTGGTGACCGCTTTCTGACCGAGCGCCGACGCCGGTAGTGTTGACAGTACCTTGGATACCGGTCGTTGGCGCTGCTCCAGGCTGGGCGGCTCAATGACCGCAATCGCGCCGAGACCGTGAGTTAGTCTTCGACCGGCGGCCGACCGGAGACACTGCGTTGCTGACCGCCAATTTGGAAACTTCATCGCGCAAATTGAATGACTGCGTTGGCTTGCGCGGTTGAACCGGCGAACGTCAGGGCTTCAAGCTTGTGACAGTCTCCAACGGGCAGCACAAAGCGGGCGTCCCCCAGTTCACCGCCGGCCGTCCAACGACCGCCCAAAGCGGATCGAAGTTCGTGGTGTTCTCAATACATGTGCCGCTGTTGACCGAGGAGAGGATCGAAAACTGCCTGGGAAGCGGCAGAAATATTGGCCTTCCGATTGGCACTTGGCGTAGGGCTGGGACCGAATCAGGCCGGCGTCGAAAAGACGCTCCATGGTTCGACAATCGGTTCAGACAACGAGTCTTGAGGATCTGATCGAGCGCGCAAACAAAGTAATACTGCTCCCCTGGCGCAATCCCTGCCGCCGGGCCTCACAGTTCGTCCATTGTTCGCGTATCTACCAGCGCGCAAGACGCTGGCGAACACGTCAGCGGTTTTCAGAGCCAGGTGAGGCTCGGTTTCGGCGAGTTCTTGGCCTTTTGCTTCCCATCTACCCCGAGCAACGCCATTGAGCGAACCCCACTACCGAGTAGGTGATGCGTCTGCGCCTCAAGCCTCCACGCCTCGAGTCGCCAGAGTCGCCTCCATCCAGTCTTTCGGAGCGAGAGCAGACAACCGGGCGCATGCGGCTGGATCGTCAAGGTCGACGGACAATGCCAGCCGCGCCAGCACCAAATCCAGGGCGGTAGCGTCGGCGGTGGCAACCGTCACCAAACGAGCAATCAGATGCGCCGCATCGTTGCCGAATTCTGCGCGCCTCGCCAGTATCTCGGCAGACAATCGGACAGCGAGCAACGGCGCGAAATCACGATCCGGAACACTCAACATCTCGGGTGCATCTCCAGCGAGCGGGTTCATCTTGCTCATTCGTCCAGGCTCGATTCCATACACGTTCAAGGCGATTTCGGCCAGCGTTCGGGCTTGCAGCGAGCTTGCCGGAATCGGCAGCACGTGGTGCCCTTGGGCTCGCCGAAGGTAGCTCTCTCCAGACAAATGCAGCGGCGCAAACTCGGCAGCATAGGGATCTAAGCTGAACCGTTGCACCACCGCCACCACATCGGACACCTTGCCGGGGAACCATCGCAGCCGGATGGCGTTGACTCGGGCCGTGGTCAACGCGCAGAACTTGGATTCCTGGACGTTGTGAGCTGAGCGCGCTGCGGCTTCCAGTGCCTCAAAAATGGCAGCCGAATCCGCTGGTCGGCAGATGGCGTTTGCGTCTGCCATCGCGAGGCTTGCGTTCGCCTGAAAACCGGCGTAGCCGAAGGGTAAATGACGGGCCTGATCGAGAAGTTCCGTCACCGCCTGCTGATCCGATATGCAGATTGCCGTCACCTCCGCCAGCGCGCCAAGACGCCGGCAGTGCGCGCCCCAGGTGTCCGCTTCAGCGCGAGTCAGGTGCAGACGCCCGGCGGCTGAGCGTGCCTGTGCAACGCGATCCTGCAGCGCCTGACGCTGCTCGGTATCGCCGTGTCGCGCACCGAGCCCCAGCAAGGTCAGTTGCAGCGCTTCCCGGTAGTCGACGCTGATGGGATTGAGCGCGGCCTCGCACACCGCACGGGCCAGACTGAACGCCCGGCGCGGATCGGGCAGGCACAACACGGCGCCGAGCACAGCCCAAAGAGACCGGTTTCGGTATTGACGGTACGGGTTCAGCGCGTGCGCGGCAATGTAGCGTCGGATCAGACTGTCGGCCTCAGTGGCCTCGCCGGCATTGGCATGCAATTCGGCCTGAGCGAGGAAAGCCACCAACCACCGACTGTCACGTTCCGCAAGGAACACCGGCCTCACGTCGGGGCTCTCGTCGAGCAACGTGCCAATCATGCTGGGATCGATGTGCGCCGCCAAAATCTCGGCATCACCTCCGCCGCCCATACGGACGACGATGGCTCGAACCGTCTCCGCGTCCACGCTGTCCATCGGCAGGACGAACGGCGGATAAGGCAATTGCCACCAGGTGGCCTTTGTTGTGGGCGCGGGGAACACGTCGCGGACTCGGTCTTCGAGCAGGCGCAATGTCGGGTCAAACCCTTCGGACCTGACGCCGTTGGCCGCGTCGTCCATGAACGCGCCTGCCCGTTCGGGGTCGCACAGTGCGCACAGGCCGGCACACACGAAGAGAGCCGCACTGCGCCAATCCCCTTCCGGAGCAAGGAAGTGGAGCAACTTGGGAGCACGCGACGGGTCGCCCAAACCGGCTTGATGGAACATGGTGGCCGCACGATCCCCGACGCTACGACGCGCAACAACCAGCGCTAACGCTGTCTCGACAATCATCAGGGTCGCGTTCACGGGGCCGTCTTCGACCAACGCGCGCAGCACCTCGGCGAAGTCGCGCTCATCGCGCGCTGTACCGTCGGGATCAAGCTTCCTGCGCCTTCGGAATTCCGCATTGCAGACTATCTCGTACATTCGGGCAGTCCTGACCGGCCGCGCCGCCAGTTCGATGGTCAGGCGCTGATCACGAAGGCGGGCGATGACGTGTTCCATCGCATAGGGCTGCTTTTCGTCGGGCCAGGCGCGCTCGCACCATGCCGCCAAGACCCTTGCGTAGCGCTGCAGATCGGTCGGGGAAAGGCAGCTTTGCTCGATGTATTCGCGCAGCCGCGGGTGCGAGATCGAATACCCGCCTGCGTCACTGCCTATGACATAACGTCGGATCTTGTCGACGGCGCGGTCCACCGTGTAGGACTTGACCTGTCCGTTAGGATCGATGTCCAGGAGCGCTGCGCGCGACAGCGATCCGTCAGCCACGACCAGAATTCCAAGCAGATCCTGGACACTGCCATCGGCAGCTCCCTGCGCCGTCAGATCCGTCCACCAGCCCCTGAGATAGTCCGCGAGACCGACAGGCCTCGCCGCCACCGCCGCGACATCGAGTGTTTGGCCCTCGCTCTCGCCGTGGGCCAGGTCCTCGATCACGAACTTCAGATAGAAAGGGTCGCCCGCGGAAACATCCAACAGCGCTTGAACGAACTTGTCGTCGTCTGCCTTTTGCGCCAGGCCGCCCGGCGCGCTGCGCAGCAGCGCGGCGATCGCCAAAGAATCGAACTGGGAAAGGCGCTTGATGCGCACGCTTCGAGCGTCCAGCGAAAGCCATCGCACCCAATCG
>JBBKVW010000283.1:0-4864 GCA_037968655.1 Burkholderiaceae bacterium | reverse complement strand
GTGCGCCAGGTTTGCCATTGCAGATCGTTCATGCACAGGCCATGCACCAGCAACAGGATCTTTCCACTGGCCGCTGACGTCGGAACCAAGGTGGCGGGATCGAAGGCCCTGCCGTTGCGGTACAGGCCCATCGACAAGGCCAGGGGGTTGGCGTCCGCCTGCAGCCGGTCGCCCAGCACACCGTTGAGCGCGGATACCAGCGCCAGCCGTTCGGGCGAATCGTCTGCCGACGCATCGATGCGCCCGAGCAGCGGTTCGAGCCGCTTCAGCGCCAGCTCGACTCCGCCACCCACGACCTGCGTGATGCCGGACACGCAGCGATAGACCAGTCCGGTCAGGCCGCGTGTGCGGTCTGGCTGTTTGCCAACAGGCGCGCCCAGCGTGCGCCAGACCGACTGGTGCACGCCTTCGACGATGCGGGTTGTGCCCAGCGTGGCCTGGGTGGCCAATCGTGCGACGCCGCGCAGGTCCGTGGTGCGGGCGTGGCGGGCGGTGGTGGCGGGAGGATTTTGGGGCATCGCGACATGCCGGGCAAATGGCAGCGGCACAAGCCAATTGTGCGCCGGCTGCCACGCATCGTCGCGCGCGCTCAGCGTCTGGCGCCGCACCCCGCCTTGCTGCTTCTTCGACTCACATTGCAATCCAGCAGACCGCTAGAAGCGCTCGTGCGGCGCCAGATAGCGCCACTGGCCCAGCGGCAGATTGCCCAGCATCACCTGGCCGATGCGCACCCGCTTGAGGCCGACCACCTTCAGGCCAACGAGCTCACACATGCGCCGGATCTGGCGCTTCTTGCCCTCAAGCAGCACCACACGCAACTGCTCGGGGTTCTGCCAGCTGACGCGCGCCGGCTTGAGCGCCTGGCCATCCAGCGCCAGGCCGTGGCGCAGGCGCTCGAGTTCGTCGGGCGGGAACACCGACTGCACGTTGCTGGTCACCGGATCGTTCTCGTGAATTTCGTCGAGCTCCCTGGCAGTCGGGTCGATGTCGGACATGCCGTGGTAGGCCACCCGCACCAGGTATTCCTTTTCCATCACCGAGTCTTCGCCGATCAGCTGGCGCGCAACGCGCCCGTCCTGCGTCAGCACCAGCAGGCCGATCGAGTCGATGTCGAGCCGGCCGGCCGGCACCAGGCTTTGCAGTTGCCTGGGATGGAAGAAGAAGCGTGCGTTGTCGTCTGCCCAGCGATTCTGCGGCTGCACCAGCGTGATGGCCGGCTGGTGGCCGTCCTCGGCCTGGCCGCTGACGATGCCCATGGGCTTGTTGAGCAGGATCGTGACCTGGTTGGCCTGCTGGCCCTGGGCCTGCTTGCTGATCTCGATCCGGTCGCTGGGCGCCACCTGCATGCCCATTTCCGCAGGCTGGCCGTTGACCCTGACCCAGCCGCGTGCAATCCAGTCGTCGGCCTCGCGCCGCGAGGCCATGCCCAGTTCGGCCATGCGCTTGTTGAGCCGGCTGGTGCCGCTGGCGCTGGTCGTGGCCGCGCCGGGTGATTGGCTCGCAACGCTGCGAGCCGGCGCGTTGGGCGCGCGCGGTGCGCGCTGGAATCGTGACGGTGGTTCGGTCTTGTTCATGGTGATTCGTGCTTTGGGAAAACCCGTGATCGCAGCGCGTCCAGGCTCAGCACGCGCAGGCCGCCGTATTCGACCCGGATCACGTCCTGCTCCTGCAAGGCGCTGAGCGCCTCGTTGACGCGCTGGCGCGACAGACCCACCAGGTAGGCCAGTTCCTGCTGCGTGATGCGCAGCACTTCGCCCACGCCAGGGTAGAGCACCGGGTTGAACAGCGCCGCCAGGCTGCGCGCCACGCGCGCGTCAGGGCTGTTCATGCGGTCGATCTCGCGCGCGGCGATGAACTGGCCCAGGCGTTCGTTGAGCTGGTTCATCACGAAGCGGTTAAAGCCGATCGAGTGGTCGAGCAGCCAGTGAAAGGTGTCGACCGGCAAGCCGGCGACGATGCTCTTGCGCAGTGCCTGTATGTTGTATTTGTAGGGCTCGCGCTTGAGCGCGGTGCCTTCGCCGAACCAGCCCCCGGGCGGCACGCCGGTAAATGTCATGGTGTTGCCTTCGATCGAGTCGCTGCTCATCTTGAGCAGACCGTCGACCACGCCGAACCAGTAGGTCACCGGGCGCCCGGTGCGGCAGACATAGTCCCCCGGCAGTGCGTCGCCCACCTTGAGTTCGAACAGTACCCGCTCGCGCTGGCCGTCATCGAGGCCGCGTATCCATGGAATTGCGGCGATTTCGGTCGGGGTCGGTGGGCGCCGGCGATGGTGCAGGGACAGTTCAGTTGACATGGATCTGCGAGATTGGAAAGTTCGCGCGTAAAACGGAGGCTTGTAGGGGAAATCCCTAGCCTCCATTACCCTCAATTGTCGTCCAACCGACATGATGACGTCAAATTAGCTTCTATATTCCGAAGCTTATGCAACACCGTTGCCAGCGCCGGCCCCAGGCAGCGCAGACACCGTACGCAGCTGGCCCGTAAGGAGACACCGTGCAGACCACGTTCCCCCGATTGTTATTGAAGCACGCCGCCGAACGGCCGGGCGCGGCCGCGATGCGCGAGAAGGAGTTTGGCATCTGGCAGCCCTTGACCTGGGGCGAGCTGCGCGAACTGGTCGCCGACATCGCTGGCGGCCTGCACCAGGCCGGGCTGCGCCGCGACCAGCACATGGTGGTGGTCGGAGCCAACCGGCCGCGCCTGTACGCGACGATGCTGGCGGTGCAGTCGCTCGGTGCGATCCCGATTCCGCTGTACCAGGATGCCGCGGCAGCCGAGTGCGTGTTCCCGATCAACAATGCCGAGGTCTGCTTTGCATTTGCCGAGGACCAGGAGCAGGTCGACAAGCTGCTGGAGGTTCGCGAACAGTGTCCGCAACTGGCGCATATCTATTTCGACGATCCGCGTGGCCTGCGCAAATACGACGAGCCGGGATTGATGGCGATCGAGGAACTGATGGCTGCGGGCAAGGTCTATGCCGCGCAGCATCAGGATTTCCTGAAAACACAGATCGAGCAGGCCAAACCGGACGACGTGGCCGCGATGTTTTTTACCTCGGGAACCACCGGCAATCCAAAGGGCGTGGTGCACACCCATGACAGCCTGCTCGACCGCGCCCGCGCCGGCGCTGATTTCGACAAGCTCACCAGTTCGGAAGAAGTGCTGGCCTATCTGCCGCCGGCCTGGATCGGGCAGAACATCTTCAGTTATGCGCAGTGGCTGTCCTGTGGTTATGTCGTCAACTGCCCCGAATCGGCAGCCACGGTGACGATTGACCTCAAGGAGGTCGGCCCGACCTATTACTTCGCGCCGCCACGGGTGTTCGAAGGCCTGCTGACCAGCGTGATGATCCGCATGGAGGATGCCGGCGCCATCAAGCGCACGATGTTCCAGACTTTCATGGACCTGGCCAAACGCGTCGGACCCGACCTGATGGATGGCAAGTCGGTGGGGCTCGGGGACAAGCTGATGTACACGCTGGGCGACTGGATGGTCTATGGACCGCTGCGCAACAACCTGGGCATGAGCCGGGTGCGGGTGGCCTACACCGCGGGTGAGGCGATCGGTCCCGACCTGTTCCAGTTCTATCGGTCCATCGGCATCAATATCAAGCAGCTGTACGGATCTACCGAGACTGCGGTGTTCGTCTGCCTGCAGCCGGACAACGCGGCGCGCGCCGACACGGTCGGGCTGCCGATTGCCGGCGTCGAGATCAAGGTAGCCGACAACGGCGAGATTTTGGTCAAGTCGCCGGGTTTGCTCAAGGAATACTTCAAGAATCCTGCTGCCACCGCCGAGGTGTTGACGCCGGATGGCTGGTACCACACCAGTGATGCCGGCTTCATCGATGCGCATGGCCATCTGAAGATCATCGACCGGGTCAAGGACGTCGGCCGCATCAAGGGCGGCGCCAACGACGGCGCCATGTTCGCGCCCAAGTATGTCGAGAACAAGCTCAAGTTCTTCCCCTACATCAAGGAAGTCGTGGCGTACGGCGATGGCCGGGACAAGGTCTGCGTCATGATCAACATCGACATGAACGCCGTCGGCAACTGGGCCGAACGGCGCAACCTGGCCTATGCCGGTTACACCGACCTGGCGCAAAAGCCCGAGGTCTACCAGCTGATCAAGGAATGCGTCGAGAAGGTCAATGTGGATCTGGCCGCCGACGAGATGCTGGCGGGCAGCCAGGTCAGCCGTTTCCTGGTGCTGCACAAGGAACTCGACGCCGACGATGGCGAGCTGACGCGCACCAACAAGGTCCGGCGCGGTTTCATTGCCGACAAGTACCAGCCGCTGGTCGATGGCCTGTATGGCGGCAAGACCGAGCAATTCATCGAGACCGTGGTCAAGTTCGAGGATGGGCGCACCGGCAGCGTCAGCGCCACGCTCAGGATTGACGACTCCCGGACATTCGAACCCGTGAAGGCAGCAGCATGAACAGCAAACCGACGACGGTGGAGACAGGGCAATTTCCCGCCGGGCCGCCCCAAGGGAAATTAGCCCCCGCGGGGCTGAGCACTGCGGCTCCTGCTCTGCCGGCGCAGAGCGGGACAGCGCGAAGGGCCGAGCCCTCTGGGCAAGGCACGTCCAGCGAAGTACGCGAAGCGACAGGCGTGGGGGCCAAAGTAATAGGTGACGTCATACTGGACGTCAAGAACATCAGCCTTTCATTTGGCGGTGTCAACGCATTGACCGATATCTCGTTCGACGTGCGCGAACACGAGGTCCGGGCCATCATTGGGCCCAATGGCGCGGGCAAAAGTTCGATGCTCAACTGCATCAACGGCGTGTATACGCCGCAAAAAGGCGAGATCAGTTTTCGCGGTCAGACCTTCAAGCACATGAACAGCCGCCAGGT
>JBBKVW010000282.1:0-5543 GCA_037968655.1 Burkholderiaceae bacterium | reverse complement strand
GGCGCGACTGCTCGGCATCAAAGATCGTCGTGCCCGGTACGTCCAGATAGGGTTTGTCCAATGCCATGGTTGTTCCTCTCAATGGTCGCGGGGCTCAGACCCAGTACAGGCGGTTAGGGTTGTCGACCAGCAACTTGCGCTGGAGTTCTGCCGTCGTGGCAATCTGTGGAATGAAGTCGACCAGCAGGCCATCGTCGGGCATGTGGTCCTTCAGATTGGGATGCGGCCAGTCGGTTCCCCACAAGACACGGTCTGGGAAGTTCTCGACCAGCTTGCGCGCAAACGGCACTACATCACGGTAGGCCTGTTGCTCTCCATTCCGCGCTTTGGGACCGGTCAGTGACAAACGCTCGGGGCAGCTGACCTTGCTCCAGATGTTGTCGTGCTCGCGCATCATCTTGACGAACAGGCTGAACTCGGGGCCATCGACCGGCTTGGATACGTCCGGGCGACCCATGTGGTCCACCACCACGGTTGTCGGCAAGTCGGTGAAGAAATCGTACAACTGGGGCAGGTCCTGCGCCTCGAAATACACCACCACATGCCAGCCCAGCGGCGCGATGCGCTTGGCGATTTCCAGCAGTACGTCTGGCGGCGTGAAGTCGGCCAGCCGCTTGACAAAATTGAAGCGGGTGCCGCGCACGCCAGCGGCATGCATGTCCTGCAGTTGGGCATCCGTCACATCGCGACTGACGGTGGCCACGCCGCGTGCCCTGCCATGAGAGGCCTGCAGCGCATCGACCAGAGCCCGGTTGTCGCTGCCGTGGCAGGTGGCCTGCACGATCACGTTCCTGTCAAAGCCCAGATGGTCGCGCAGCGCAAACAGCTGCTCCTTGGACGCATCACAGGGCGTGTACTTGCGCTCGGGTGCATAGGGAAACCGTGCGCTCGGCCCGAACACATGGCAGTGCGCATCGACCGCGCCGGCTGGCAGCTCAAAGCGCGGCTTGGCCGGGCCATCGAACCAGTCCAGCCAGCCAGGTGTCTTGGTAAATTCAGTTGCCATCGTCGTTGGTCCTTCTCAATCGACGTACTTCAAGCCAGCCTTCTCCAGCGCCGGACGCATGCTGTACATGTCCAGACCGAGCACGCCGGCAGCCAGCTTGGCGCGCTTCTCGGTCTCATTGGCCTCGCGCGCAGCTGCGGCGTCGGCCACCTGCCGGGCCATTGCCGCCGGCACCACGACAACACCATCGTCGTCTGCCACCACCACGTCGCCCGGGTTGACCAGCGCACCTGCACAGACCACCGCGATGTTGACCGAACCCAGCGTCGCCTTGATCGTGCCCTTGGCATGCACCGCCTTGGAAAACACCGGGAACTGCATCGTGGTGAGATCCTTGATGTCGCGCACGCCACCGTCAATGATCAGGCCCACGGCACCGCGCGCACGAAACGACGTCGCCAGCAAGTCGCCAAAGAAGCCATCGGCGTTGTCGGACGTAACTGCGGCAACGACCACATCGCCCGCTTGCAACTGCTCTGCGGCCACATGCATCATCCAGTTGTCGCCCGGCTGCAGCAGCACGGTGACGGCCGTGCCACACACATGAGCGCCGGTGTAGATCGGCCGCATATAGGGCTTCATCAGGCCGAGCCGGCCCATCGCCTCGTGAATGGTGGCGACACCGAATCCGGACAGCTTTTCGACTGCGGCCTTGTCGGCCCGCACGATGTTGCGCTTGACGATACCGAGTTGTGTCATGTCACTTGCCCTTCTTCTTCAATGCGGCATCCAGGCGCGGAAACACGCGCCTGGCATTGCCTTCGTAGATCTGGAACCGATCCTCGCTACTGAGGACCTTCGACGCCTCGATATAGCGCCGGGTGTCGTCGTAGTAGTTGCCAGTCTCGGGATCGATGCCGCGCACGGCGCCGATCATCTCGGACGCAAACAGCACGTTCTTGACCGGGATCACGGTATTGAGCAGGTCGATCCCCGGCTGGTGGTAGACGCAGGTGTCGAAGTAGATGTTGTTGAGCAGATGCTCCTGCAGCAGCGGCTTCTTCAGCTCTTGCGCCAGGCCGCGAAAGCGTCCCCAGTGGTAGGGCACCGCTCCGCCGCCATGCGGTATCAGGAAGCGCAGCGTCGGAAACTGCTTGAACAGGTCGGACGTCAGGCATTGCATGAAGGCCGTCGTGTCGGCGTTCAGGTAGTGCGCGCCGGTGGTGTGAAAGCAGGCGTTGCAACTGGTCGAGACATGGATCATCGCGGGGATGTCGTGCTCGACCATCTTTTCGTAGATCGGAAACCAGTGTTTGTCGCTGAGTGGCGGCGAAGTCCAGTGGCCGCCGCTCGGGTCCGGGTTCAGGTTGATGCCGACATTGCCGTAGTCGGTGACGCATTTCTCGAGCTCGGCAATGCAGGTCGCCGGATCAACACCCGGCGATTGCGGCAGCATCGCCGCGCCAATGAAGTTGTCCGGAAACAGCTGCGACACCCGGTAGCACAGCTCGTTGCAGATGGCAGCCCAGGTCGCGGACACATTGAAGTCGCCGATGTGATGCGCCATGAAGCTGGCCCGCGGTGAAAAGATCGTCAGGTCCGAGCCGCGCTCGCGCATCAGGCGCAGCTGGTTGGTCTCGATCGACTCACGCAGTTCGTCGTCGCTGATTTTCAGTTCGGACACTTTGGGCATGGACGCCGGATCCTGGATGCCGGCGATCTGGCGGTTGCGCCAGGCTTCCAGCGCCTTGGGTGCCGTGGTGTAGTGGCCGTGGCAATCAATGACCATCGCTTGTTTCACAGTGGCGTCTCCTCAATTTCGGGGTTTTCGCGCCGCGCGGGGCGCAACCGGGCAGTCCAGAGAAGACTGGTCGTTCACCTGGCCCAATGGCGGCGGCGGGTAGCGACATTGCATTGTGGGCGCGCCGGCCGCAAAGATGAAGGCCGACGCTGCACTAGCAGATATAACAATTCGGCATGGACAATAGAATGTTATTCGAAACAACAGGGACCGGAGCCGCACCAAGCCATGGACCTCAAGCAGATCGAATACTTTGTCCGCGTCGCCGAACTGGGCGGCTTCACCCGCGCCTCGGCGGCGCTTGGCGTTGCCCAGCCAGCGCTTAGCCGACAGGTTCGCCTGCTGGAAGTGGAACTGCGCCAGACCCTGCTGACGCGCGACGGCCGCGGCGCGGTGCCGACCGAGGCTGGTCGATTGCTGCTTGCGCACGCGCGCGGCATCCTGCACCAGGTCGAACGGGCACGCGAGGAACTCGGCAAGTTGCGCGGCGCACTGGCTGGCCGGGTGGCGGTCGGCATTCCGACCAGCCTGGCCCGGGTGCTGACGGTGCCATTGACGCGGTCGTTCAGACAGCAGATGCCCGATGCCGCGATATCGATCAGCGAAGGACTGTCGACCGCATTGCTGGAGTCCCTGGTCAACGGCCGGCTGGATATCGCGCTGCTGTATAACGCCCGCCCGGGCGCGGATATCGAGATCACGCCACTGCAATCGGAGGAACTGTTCCTGGTGCAGGCGCGTGCGCATGCCAAGGCAAGCGGCCCCATCGCATTGCGTGAGCTGGCGCAGCTGCCGCTGGTTATTCCCAGCCGTCCGAACGCGATCCGGATGCGGGTCGAAGCCGAATTGGCCGCGCTGGGCTGCAGCCCGCGCATTGCGCTGGAGATCGACGGCGTGCCTGCCATCCTGGACCTGGTTGCCGACGGGGCTGGCGTCGCCGTCCTGTCGCGCAATGCGGTGGCCAGCGCGACCAGGCCAGCGCTGTTTCGGCTGCGCGCGATCCGCGAACCGCAACTGCGCGCGCAGATCGCGTTGGCTGTGAGCGCCCAGCGGCCAGCCACCTTGACACAACAGGCAACACAGGCCTTGATCGTGCAGACGCTGACTCTGGTGCTGCCGCCCGAACAGAAAACGCGTACGGTAGCGGCTGGCGCATAAGATGGATGCAATCGGCAGGTGATGCACAGGCAGGATGCAGGCCACTTGGCCTCATCGGCCACCGGCCTTCGAACATAGGCCATCAACCAGCAGGAGTACGACATGAGTTCATTGGTCATTACCTTGATCGGCCCGGATCGACCCGGTGTGGTGCGCGCCATCTCCGACAAGGCGGTGGAATTCGGAGCCAACTGGACCGACAGCGTGATGGCCAATTTCGCCGGTCAGTTTGCCGGCATCGTGCACCTGCAGGTGCCGGCCGAGAACAGCCTGGCGCTGCAGGCTGCACTACGCGCGATCGACTCCGACGACCTGCATATCCTGGTCGCGTCAGCCGACGAATTGGCAACGGCACCGGCGTTGCGGCGCATCCACCTGGAGCTGGTCGGTCACGATCGGCCTGGCATCATCCGCAGCATTTCCACGCGGCTGGCAGAGCATGGCGTGAGCATCGACACGATGAAGACCAATATCGCCAGCGGCGCGATGTCGGGCGAACTGATGTTCCACCTGGACGCCCAGTTGACGGTGCCCACCGACCTCGATTCAGACCAGCTGTGCCAGGGGCTCGAAAGCCTTGCCAATGAACTGATGGTCGACATCACCTTCGACAGCCACAGCGATTCGTGAGCGCAGCGCGTCAGACCTTGCTGGCAGCGATCAGCTTGTCGGCATAGGCCTGCCATGGGCTCTTGGCATCGACGCCGTCCAGCGTACCGCAGCGGGCCTGATCAGCCACCCATTGCTGCTTGTCGGCGATCGCCGCTGTCATGAAGGGCTCGAAACCGGCTTCGCGCACGGTATTGGCCGCCTCGCGCATCTCCTCGGCGCGGCGCTGGCCATGCTGCACCACCCGACTGAAGAAATACCCACCAGTCTGTTGCCAGTCGATGCCGGGAAAGGTCTCCTGCAGTGTCGGGATCATGTACTCCTCGACGCCGTAGGCACGCGCCGTGGTGTAGCTCTCGATCACCAGGGCCTCCAGCCCCTTGATCATCACGCTGCGGCACATCTTGATGGCACTGGCAACACCCAACTTGTCTGACACCACCGTGGCGTCCATTCCCCAGCCGGTCAATATCGGCGCGAGTTCGGCGGCGGCCCCGCCACCGAGCAACATCGGAACCTTGATGCCATAGGGCGGCACCGAGGTCATGACGCCGGCTTCGACATAGAGCCCGCCAGCGGCGTCGATCAATGCGGCGGCCTGTTGCTTGGTCGCTGGCGAGGCCGAGTTCAGGTCAAGGAAAACGGCGCCGGGGCGCAGATGCGCTGCGGCCTCCTGTGCCACCGCCAGCGTATTGGACGCCGTGACGGCAGAGATCAATAGATCGCCCTCGGCACACAGTTGCGCCATGGCGTCGCACGCGCGCACACCCGCCTTGTTAGCGTGTGCGCGTTGTGCAGTCGCCAGACCGGCGTCGCGGGAGACAAATTTCAGGTCCCATGCATCGACGGCAGTGACCTGGCCCCCCAATCCCGCGCCGAAGGTCTTGCCGACTTCCCCGTATCCGATCAGTCCGATGTGTTGGATCTGCATGCGCCCTGCCCCTCGCCCGCTTCTTATTGCGTAGGAATTTTCGCGCGCACGATCACGTCACCCCAGCGCTTGGTTTCACTGGCCAGCAACTCGGCGGT
>JBBKVW010000281.1:0-7534 GCA_037968655.1 Burkholderiaceae bacterium | reverse complement strand
TTCGGAATGTACCTGCCCGACGGCATGGCCGCCTACCGCGTGCGTGGCCAAACCTACCTCGTCACCGCCAACGAGGGTGATGCTCGCGCCGACTGGCCGGGTTACAACGAAGAGGTTCGCGTGCGCGCCCATTGCAGCAACGGCCTGGACCCGGCCGTGTTCGGCCCCGACGCATCGCGGCTGCTGTTCGACTCCAACCTGGGCCGCCTGCGCGTCACGGCCGCGCCCAACGGCAGCGACAACGGGAAGAACACCGCCGGCCAGTGCACCAAGTTGTGGTCGTATGGCGGCCGTTCGTTCAGCATCTGGCGCGCGTCGGACATGGAACGCGTGTTCGACTCCGGCGAAGACTTCGAGCAATTGACGAGGGCGCTTCCCAACGCCAGGTTCAACAGCGGCCACGACAACGACGCCCTGGACTCGCGCAGCCCGGCCAAGGGCCCCGAGCCCGAAGGCATCGCGCTCGGCCGCTTCGGCAACCGCAGCTTCGCCTTCATCGCGCTCGAGCGCGTCGGCGGCGTCGTGGTCTACGACATCAGCGATCCGGCCAAGCCGGTGTTCGAGACCTACCTGAATACGCGCGTCGGACTATCGGGCGACCGCGGGCCCGAAGGTCTGACGCTGATTTCGGCCCGGCAGTCGCCCAACGGCCAGCCTCTGTTGATCGTCTCGAACGAGGTCAGTGGTACGACGGCCGTGCTGCAGATCAACCTGAGCTATGAGCCACGCCCTCGCTGAGATCGGGCCAGGTCTTGGCGACCCGCTCGAAGCGAACTTCCGCCGGACATGTCATCGAATACACGTCCGGCGACTGTGGCGTCAGGTCCAGCCGTGAGGTAGCGGCGCCACGCTCGATGAGGGCGGGTTACTGCAGTTCCGGGTCGATCAAGGCGAGCGTGGCAAGGAAAGCGTCGAAACCACCTCGCGATCAGCGGGCAGTTCGCCGACCCACGTACCGACGGCACTTCGATCTCACCAGCGCGTGCCGGGGATCATCGAGACCGCTCGTTGAGGCCACAGCGCCGGAGGAAGTGACTTGTCGCCGTGCGTAGTTCGTCTTCACCTTGTTATCACCGGGATCGACACTGGAATGCTGTGGCTGCGCATCGGTGGAACTCGCGAGTCCACTGTGCGCCATTCGTTGGAGAACTAAGCATGGACCTGCTCAGAACAGCGGTGGTCGACATCACCACGTTGGTGGCGACCTGCCACGCCTTGAAGTCCAGTCCGATCGAAGGCGATGCGCCCCCGCATCGCAAGCTGCGCAATCGGCTGCGGCGGGAAATCAAACGGGGGACGCTCGCCTACATCGACGCACTGGCCAGAACCCGGCGCGGCGCGGTCGATGACGCCCTGCTTGCCACCTGTCGCCAGGCAGCCGAGCAACAGATGGCGCAGGCCATAACGAACCAGGAGTTGCTTTGCCACATCATGGCCAGTGAGGCCGGATCGCTGGATGGTCTGGCCGCGGCACGGCAGGACCTCTGGCGACTTGCACACATGGCGAACTACCTGCGTATCGGCATGGCGACCTTGCGCGAATCCGGCGCTGCGGTCGACGTCAGGTCCGCGGATTCCCTGGCGGGTCGTCTACGCCGCCGTTTGCGCAAGGCGTTGATCGCCTACGCCCGGGCGACATTGCGCACCAAGAAGCCCAAGCCACGACTGATCGTTGCGGCACGCGCGGCGGCGCTGGCGAAGATGGGCAAGCGCGGTACCGCCCTTGCCCAGCGGCTTTCGGAGATCGAAGCCGGTGGCGGCCCGACTCAAACCGTCTTACGGCTGGGTGTGACAAAGGCCATGCTCGACCTTGCCCTCGACTGGCAGTCGCAAGAGTCCAAGGTAGCTTGAGCGCGCGCCAAGTCCTGTAACAGCAAACATGCGCGCCGGCCGGCGGGATCGCCGGCTGGTGGCGAGGCCTGTACAAGCCCTCGCGCCGTATCAGCCTGGCGCCGCTATGGATGGTTGCACTTCAATGTCAGGTACTGGCCGGAACTTGCCCGCACAAAAATTCCGCCAATACCTGATTTCGCTGCGAAGCAGAGATTCAGATTGATTGGCAAATCAGCGGGAGCAATGGTCCCGCACCCGCCTCCAAGTTGAATAATTCAACAATGTCGATGGCAAGAGATCAATGTTCACCCGCGCGCCACAGACTGTCTACCCCGACCACGCCGTCGTCATCAGCACTGCGAAGTCCCGTCGAGACAACACAGCCGTGCAGTCTCGCCAGTCCTTGTCGGGTGGCGCCATCGTGGCGGTGTAGCGAAGGTCGAAGCCCGTTGCCTCGCGCTGGTCATCGATGTACTCGTCCATCTTCTGCCCCAGCGCCTCGATGTCGTCGATCCATTCGTCTTTGATCGTGTCCGGAACCGAGCCGAACAGGTCGTAGCGGTCGCGCATGCGGTCGGAAATGCGGCCGTAGATCGTCTCGTCAACAGTCTGCTCGTTGACCAGGTTGAGCATGTCCACGGTGTCGCGCTTCTGTCCTTGCAGTGCTCGAGTATGAGCACCTCGACCATGTTGGCGATGGAACGGTGCCTGTTTGACCTCGGGCTCGATGCGCAGCGTGAGAGTGGCGGTCTTTCTAGCAGCCATGGCGTCCTCGTGACGGTGGTGCAAATGTACTGCATCAAGCGGCCTGAACTAGCGGCTCCTTGTCCGGCTTGGGTCGGCGGCATGGCCGAGTTGCCTGGGTCGAGGTCGTACGAGCGACGCTGCCTCCTGCGTCCTGATCGCGACGCAGGCGCAACCGCCCGCCGACCTCGCCCACGGCAGTCTTGCGGAGTACGTGTATCAAATTCTTCGCCTTGCCGATGCCAGTCCTCGTCTTCCTTCCCTCCGTCTGTTGCCACTGGTATCCGTTCGTCGCGCTGGTGCGTTGATTTCAGGTTAGTGTTTCTGTCCGTCCCGAACGCCTGAGCGCTGAGGAAACTACAAGGGACCCGGGACACCACTCCCGATTTGTGCCGAAGTCATCCGTTCGCCTCCGCGGCATGCGGCTTGGCGTCGATGGAGCTTTCCTGTTGGAAGCTTGTCCATCGAGATGAGCCATTGACCCATGGCTCTGGGTGCACCAGGTGGCGCTTTGGCTGACATAGCCCGCGGAGAGCGGGCGGGTAGCAGATCGCGTTGCACGGTCTGCAGTTTTGACGCGTGGTGAGCCCGTCACGTGGGGCCGTCCCTGCGCCAGAGCCCTCCAACCCCTTGTCGGCTGGGGCATTCGCGCGTCGTCACTACCTGCTGACGCCCGTAGTGACGACGCGAACTGTTGGCGCAGGGCATGACCAGAGAGGCCAGTTGGCGCGGATGTATGACGGTGCCGATCGCTCGGCGTCTTTGGCTGTTGCCACGGGGATCTCCGGCCTGAAGGCCGCCGGCTCGCTGGAGATGTGGCCGGCATGGGCGCCCGCAAAGCGGGCTGGGCGATGCACTGACGGGCATCAATCGGGCTGACACAGCCAACGGGAGAACTTTGACTGAACTATAGCGCCAGGGCGATCGCTGGCGCAAGTGGCAAATGCAATGGCAATCGGTGTGCGAAGCCGGCAAGCGGCAACGTCGTGCGTCCAAATCCGACACTCTCCGAAGCAAATCCGTATTCCTTGTGCAGGGCCACGGCAGATCGAAGACGCTCATTCTGGCTGGCCCGCATTCAACCACTTCCAGGAGCAGACGGACATGCACAGCAAGATTTTGATAGAACCCACTATCCTTCGCCGCCCCCGGGTTCAGCAGCGCACGGGCCTGTCGCGTAGCACGCTGTACCAGTACATCAGGGACGGCGAGTTTCCCGCATCCATTTCACTGGGCCCGCGTGCGGTGGGCTGGCTCGAATCGGATGTGAGCGACTGGATTGCCGCACGGGTGAAACTCGCCCACCAAGGCCAACAGCCCACCTCCCGCTGAGGGTTGGCGATGGAGGAAGATCGACCGGGGCGCGGGCCGCCGCCGCAGGCACTGGCACGCCATGGAGTGGGTGCCGACGCCCAGGCAGCCCTTGATGAATTTCGTGCTGCTCTGATCGCACGCAGCATCATCCCGCCCGATCCCATCGTGGCCGATGGGCGACTGCGCCGCTGCAATGCGGCCGGCGCGCGTGGCCGTGGCGATGCCGCCTACCTGCTGCATCTGGATGGCACGCCCGCCGGCGGATTCGAGAACTGGCGCGACGGACTGGGCTGGGTCACCTGGCAACATGGCTCTGGCCTGGTAGCGACAGCTGCCGAGCGAAAGAGACTGTCGCGCCTGTCGATCGCCGCGAAGGCTGCGCGTGACGACGCAGCACGCCAGCGCCACGAGAAGGCGCGGCATGACGCCGAACGGATCTGGACCGCGTCACGGCCTGCACCACCCGACCATCCGTACCTCGCTCGCAAGGGTGTGGATGCGCATGGCCTGCGTGTTTACAAGGGCGCGCTGGTCGTGCCTGTGCGGGATCTGGCCGGCGTGCTGCATAGCCTGCAGTTCATCAGTCCCGGAGGTGTGAAGCGCTTTCTCCAGGCTGGCCGCGTCCACGGATTGTGTTGTTGGGTAGGCCCCCTCCCTGAATCGACGGGGAGCACGCCTTTCACGGTCTGCATCGCCGAAGGATTCGCCACTGGCGCCAGTCTGCGCGAGGCCTGGGGCCACGCCGTGGTCATCGCCTTCCATGCCGGCAACCTCGGCCCAGTCGCGTCCGCAATACGCGCACGATACCCCGGCGCGCGTATCGTCTTGTGCGCTGACGACGACGTAAACACCCCTGGCAACCCAGGACGGACCAAGGCCGGGGAAGCCGCGCGCCAGGTGGGCGGCTGGCTCGCCGTGCCGGATTTCGGTGACGCACGGCCAGCGGATGCCACCGACTTCAATGACCTGCACCGCTTGCGCGGCCTGTCCGCAGTGCTGACAAGCCTGAACGGTGCCGCAGCACCCACGTCATCGTCGAGCAGCGATGCAGCCGTGATATCCGATGTGTCCACCGAATGGACAGACCCCGAGCCACTGACTTCGCTGATTGATGGACAGCCTTATCCAACCGACGCGCTGCCCCCGCTGCTGCGCGATGCTATTGAAGAGGCCCAGGCATTTGTCCAGTCGCCCGCCGCGCTGGTGGCCTGCTCAGCCCTTTCTGCCTTGTCGCTGGCGGCCCAAGGGCTGGCCAATGTCCGGCGCGATCACCAACTCGTCGGCCCGGTGTCGCTGTACCTGTTGGCGGTGGCCGAGTCCGGAGAGCGCAAGACCACTTGCGACCGCATCTTCGGCGCCGCACTGCGCGGCTGGGAGCGCGACCGGGCGGCAGCGTGCGCGCCCGGTGTCGCGGCACATGAGGCTGCGGTCGCGAGTGCCGAGGCAAAGCGCGCAGGCTTGCTGGAGGCTATCAAGCGCAAACGGCGCGACATGCAGGAAACAAAAGAGGAAGACGCCGCACTGGAAGAAATGGCAATCCATGCTCCGGTGCCAGTGGCAGTGCCGCGCCTTCTCTATGCCGATGCCACCCCCGAGGCCCTGTCGCATGCGCTGGCCACGGGCTGGCCGAGCGCGGCGGTGCTTTCCGCCGAAGCCGGCGCAGTGTTTGGCTCCCACGGCATGGGCTACGAGACCATTCTGCGCAACCTGGCGCTGCTCAATGTGTTCTGGGACGGTGGCGAGATCGCGGTCGACCGGCGCAGCAAGTCGTCGTTCCAACTGCGGGACCGTCGATTGACCTTCGGTGTCATGGTCCAACCCGAGGCCTGGCGCGGATTCATGGCGCGGGCGGGCGCACTGCCCCGTGGCACGGGGTTCATTGCCCGATTCCTGATCGCCTGGCCGGCGAGCACGCAAGGCCAGCGCTTGTATCGACCCGCGCCGGTGGAGATGTCAGCGGTCGATCGATTCAACCGTCGGATCCGGGAATTGCTCGACATGCCATTGATCACCGACGCGAATGGTGGTCTTGTTCCGACGGTGCTGGACCTATCCCCGTCCGCCCACGCGGCATGGGTACAAGCCCACGACACCATCGAGCGCGAACTCGGAGGCGATGGCAGCTACGCACCGATCCGGGATGTGGCTGCGAAGGCGGCAGAGAACATTGCGCGATTGGCTGCCCTGCTGCATCTGCTGGAGCACGGCACGGCGGGCAGCATCAGCCGGGCATGCGTCGAATGCGCCACTCAGCTCGTCCTTTGGCACCTGCAGGAAGCCCATCGCCTGCTTGGCGACCTGGACGCTCCGCCCGCGTTATCGGCCGCGATCCGCTTCGATGCCTGGTTGTGCGGCGAAGCCCAGCGCACCGGCGATGGCCGGATACCGACGACACGGGTGTATCGATACGGCCCGGGCTGTGTGCGCGACAACAAGGACATGAAAGAGGCACTCGCGTTGTTGGCAGAACATGGCCGCGCGCGCCTGAAGGAGGACGGGCGGAGGCGCTTTGTGGTGGTGAATCCGGCACTTTACCGAAAGCTGATCGGCTGAGTCGAATCCCCGGGGACCGCCACCCTGCCGGCCCGTGGACCTTGCTGTTCCTGCTGTTCTTGCTGTTCTTGCTGTTTTCAGCCCCAGAAGGCAGCGCTGACGCGCTCGTTCAACAGCAGGAACAGCAAGGGTGGTGGGGGAGTAGACGACTGGTGAGCCGCGCGATTTAGGCAACCACTCTCGTGAATGGCAAGACTTTACCTGTCGTACAGGTGTCCAGATAGTCCGACCAATGTTGCATCATCTTGGCGCGCTGTTTCAGGTATGTGGCGTGGTTGTACGCCGCACTGACTTCGTTTCGCTCTTGGTGCGCCAACTGCAGCTCGATGTGTGCATGCTCGAAACCCATCTCATGCAGCAGCGTGGACGCCACGCCACGGAAGCCGTGCCCGGTCATCCGGCCTTTGTAGCCCATGCGCTCCAGGGCCTTCAAGATTGTGTTGTTGCTCATGGACTTTTCATGATCGCGCTCGCCTGGGAACAGCATGACGCTGTGCCCAGAAATCAAATGCAAGGTTTTGAGCACGTTCACGGCCTGCACGGACAAGGGCACGATATGAGGCGTTTTCATCTTCATGCGGCTGGCTGGAATATCCCAACGCGCCACTTCAAGGTCGAATTCGTCCCAACGCGCGCCGATCAGCTCCGTGGTGCGCACGAAGGTCATCGCCATCAATTTCATCGCCAAACGCGTCATCGCAGCGCCTTTGTAGGCATCGATGTGGCGCAGGAGATCGGGCAGTTCCTTCCCATCGATACGCGCGAGGTTTTGCTTCTGACGCGAGGCCAACACATCGCTCGGCTTGATGTCGATTGCCGGATTGCGCACGGCTTTGCCATGGGCAACGGCATAGCGGAATACCTGGCTGGAAGTTTGTAGCGCCCGTTTTGCCAGATCGTTCACGCCGCGGGCCTCGATGGCCTTCAACATCGCGACCAACTCTGGCGCCTGCACCTCCGACACCGGCCGCGCTCCAATGTGCGGGAACACGTTCGCTTCGAAGCGACGCATCACCTGGCCGGCATGCTGTTCGCTGCGAACTTGCTTCCATTGCGCCCACCATGCCCGCGCAACGGACTCGAAGGAGTT
>JBBKVW010000280.1:0-11640 GCA_037968655.1 Burkholderiaceae bacterium | reverse complement strand
GGGTTCGACAGCGACCGGCGGCTGGTGGAACGCATACAGGAGCGCACCGGCATCCAGGCGACCACGGCTGTACTGGCACTCAATGAACTGATGGCGTTGCGCGACATTACCCGGCTGGCACTGGTGACGCCGTACACGGCCGATGTGCAGCAACGCATCATCGACAACTACCGCGCAACGGGTGTGGAGGTGGTTGCCGAACGCCACCTCGGGATCACCGTCAACCACGATTTCGCGTTGGTGGAGCCGCAGCGCCTGGTGAATCTGATGGACGAAGTCGCAGCATCGAGGCCGCAGGCGATCACGACGTTCTGCACCAATCTGAGGGCCGCGCCGCTGGCCGCTCAGATCGAATCCCGGCTCGACATTCCATTGCTCGATACCGTCAGCACCACGGTCTGGGGCATGTTGCGCGCGGTCGGCGCCGACCCCAGGGCCATACAAGGCTGGGGCCGCTTGTTCGACTGGGCCTGATCCGTGAACGCCGACACGCTCGATAGAATCCTGCGCATGCGAACCACGAAGACCAGACCCGCTGCGCAGCCACGGAAAAAAGCGGCCGCGAGCGACGTACCCCGCTCGTCCAGCAGCAGGGCTGCGCCAAATACAAACCGAAGTGCGCGCAAGTCGATTCCTGTCGCACGCCTCGAGCGCGAGAACACCAACGACACCATTTACGAGCGCATCTACGCGGCGATTCTGGAACACCGGCTGCCGCCAGGCACCAAATTGGTGGAAGAACGGCTGGCGGAGATCTTTGACGTCAGCCGGGCACGCGTTCGCGAGGTGCTCAACCGGATGTCCCACGAGCAGATCGTCGACCTGTATCCCCAGCGCGGTGCGTTCGTCGCGAAACCGTCGATCGAGCAGGCGCACGATGTCTTCGAGGCACGCCGTTTGATCGAGCCCGCCGTGCTGCGACGGTTGATCGATACCTTGACGCCGGAGCGCGTGGCCCGGTTGCGCCAGCAGCAGGAACTGGAAATCGATGCACGCCGCCGCGATGACAAGCGCGCCATCGTTCGACTGTCCGGTGACCTTCATATGCTGCTGGCGGATCTGGCCGGCAACTCGGCGCTGGCACGCAGCATGCGGGAGTTGTCGTCGCTGACCTGCCTGATCATCTTCCTGTACGACGCGCCGACCGCCACCACGTGCCGGGCAGACGAGCATTCCCAGATCATCGATGCCATCGCCCACCGGGATGTCGCCCGCGCGGAGGCACTCATGCTGGACCACCTCAAGCACATCGAAGGCAGCCTGACGCTCGACGCATCGTCCGAGGACGTGGATCTGGAATCCATCTTCAATTCCTGAACCATCGGCTGGAGGCATGTCCGTGCGCCTGCTGCTGATCAACCCGAACACCTCCGCGCACATTACCGACCGGATGGCAGCGTCGGCGCGCAGCGCGCTTGGCAGCATGGATACGCTGACAACGGTCACGGCTGTCGGAAGCCCCCGGGTCGTGCGTTCGGCCACCGATCTGGTGCAGGCCGATGCCAACGCGATGGCACTCGCCGAGCAGCACCTGCCGCGGCACGATGCCCTATTACTTGGCATCTCGCTCGACGGTGCTGCGGTTCGATTGCGCGAGCGTTATCCCGATGTCCCGATAGTCGGCATGACCGAGGCTGCCCTGCTGACAGCGTGCCTGCGCGCCGAACGCATCGGCCTGCTGACATTGGGCACGTCGGTATTGCCGCTGTACCGGGCGCGGGTGGCACAGATCGGGATCGGCTCGCGTGTGGTCGCGTATGCCGCGCCGGAGGCAGCTTCCGCATTCGGCACGGATGCAGGCGGCGCAGCTACCGAAATTCTCGACGTGCTGGCTACGGCTTGCGACGACATGCACCGCGGTGGTGCGCAAGTCATTGTTCTGGCAGGTGCCGTGCTGTGCGGTTATGCCGGGCAGCTGCAATCGCGCTGCGCGTTGCCGGTACTCGATGGCGTCGTCTGTGCCGCGCGGCAGTTGCACATGCTCACGTCCACCACGCGCAACGTTTGAAACACGGGCCCTGACGCGCGTCCGGATAAACCCAGGACTGCCACGACCGGCGCCACCCATCAGGCCAGTAGATCGATCAGCGTGCGCGCCACGACCTTGGTCGCGCGCCGCAGGTCCTCCAGATCGATATGTTCGTCGGCGCGCTTGGCATTGCTCTCGAGCGCGGTGCGCGGGCCGCAGCCATACAACACAGCAGGGATTCCGTGTTCACTGAATTACCGCGCATCCGTATACAACGGCGTGCCTGTTCCTTCGATAGTCTCACCAAAAAGCGCGCTGGCATGTTTGTACAAGGCCTGCACCAGCGGCTGGTTGCCCGGCAATGGTGCCAGCGCGTGGGCCATCAGTAAACGCCGGATATAGATCGAGAATCCAGGTAGGCCCCGCATAGCGTCGTCGATGCGGCTGTGCAACGCCGACTCCAACTCGACCGGACTCTCTTCGCAGATCATGCGCCGATCGAGTTTGAGAACCACCTTGCCTGGCACCACATTGCTATTGGTTCCGCCCTGGATCAAGCCGCCGCTCAGGACCGCATGCCTTCGACGGATCATTGCTCGCTCCCTTGCTCGACAAGGTCGTCGGCGCGGACCTCAATCAGCGCGACTGTTTGTGCATCGCCAAGGCAAAACCGTAGGCAAGGCCCGCATCGACGTCGTCGCCGCTTGTCAACATTGCGGCGACCATGACGTCTACGCGGGCACCCAGCCAAACACCGGTTGCATCACAGCCTGTCGACTGGCGCCGTCGAAGCGACGGCTTTCCTGGTGTGCGAGCAGCCGGGCAAACTGCCGATCGGCCTGCGGCTGGAGCTCGGCTTCCGGACTGCCACCAACGCGGAAATCCTCCATCACACGACGCCCTGCTATGTAGCTGGCCCGGCAGTCCGTGCCACGCCCGGCCAGCACCAGGTTCTTGAGCGGGTCAAAAATCGGCCCGAGGTGGGGGGCGCTCAGGTCGAAAACAGCGATGTCGGCCTGCGCGCCGGGCGCGATGCGGCCCAGGTCTTCACGACCCAGCGCCCTGGCTCCGCCGAGCGTCGCAGCGTTGTAAATATCCGCCACCGAGGTCTGACCATCGCCGCCTTCCATGACACGTGCCAGGTAGAGGCCCAGTTGCATGTTGTGCAGCAGATCGGCCGGCCAGGTATCGGTTCCCAGGCCGATGTTGATTCCGCCGGCACGGTAGCGGCCAAATGAATCAAGCGCCTCGCCCATCCGAGCGAACACCGCCGGACAGTGGGCGATGCTGG
Organism: Burkholderiaceae bacterium; assembly: GCA_037968655.1. Classification (GTDB taxonomy): domain Bacteria; phylum Pseudomonadota; class Gammaproteobacteria; order Burkholderiales; family Burkholderiaceae_C; genus CAISIP01. The sequence goes on along the minus strand of JBBKVW010000280.1, from coordinate 8,380 downwards.
CGCCACTGGCTTTGAGCCGAAGCCAGTCCGCGTCGCCGGCGACGGGCACCTTGGGATGACCGCTCAGGTAGATGCCATGCGGCAGGATGGCCCGCGGCGTAAGCAAACCCAGCTCCTCCAACCAGGCCAGTGGCGTGCGCCCGCGCAGGCTCCAGACCGTCTCGAACTCGTAGGCGGACTGGCAGCAATGCAGGCGCACGGGAACCGCCAGTTCCCGGCTGGCCGCGGCCGTGCGCGACAGCAGATCCGGCGTACAGGTCTCGATCCGGTCGGGTGCGAACAAGCCGCGCACCAGACCGCCATGCGAACCGTTGATGTCGCCGACATAGCGCACGGCGCGCTCGAAACCTTGCAGCCCACGCGGCTCGTCCCAATGCTGCGCCAGCGTGCGGTCGCCACGCACATAGGTGATACCGCTCATGTAACACGGCCCGAGGTAGACCCGCAGACCGAGCTCACCGGCAACCGCGGCGAAACCGTCGAACTCTTCACGGGTTTCCGCCCAGGCCCGGTAGTACATGGACGTGATCGGCATCGCCGTGGTGATGCCGTGGCGAATCAGATGCGTGAATGCATACCTGGCCTTGAAACTTTCTTCATCCTGATCGTAGGCTTCGGTTGGACCGCGACGTAGATAGTCCTCGGACCAGAGCCGGCCGTTCTCGCGCTTGTCGCCGTTGTCCAGCGTGAGCACGCCCGAGTCGATATCGCCCAGTGCGTCAAGGTCGATCAGGCCAGGGCTGATCAGTGCATGGCCGTAGTCGACAGTGCGGTCGACATGGCCCTGAAATCCCCTCCCGACGAATTCGATGCGATCACCGGCGATAACGACCTCGCCGTCACGCCAGTAGACATGCGATCGGCCATCGAACCCGATGACATAGGAGGCCTTCAACAAGGTGCGCATGGCGCTTGCCATGGCCTAACTTGCCAGGAATTTGCCGTCGCGTGCGACCACGCGGCCGCGGCTGATGACGGTGCGCTGCGCACTGCGGCTGACCACCGCCTCCGCCACGTTTTCCGCCGGCAGGATCAGCAGGTTGGCGGGGCACCCGACATCCAGCCCGTAGGAGGCGATGCCCAATGCCCGCGCGCCGCCTTGGCTGACGACATCGAAAGCCGCATCCAGATCTTCATCCTTGCTCCAGCCAAAGCGCTGCGCCAGAAACATGGCGCGATCGAGCATGTCGCCATTGCCCATCGGGCTCCAGGTGTCGCGAATGCCATCCGAACCGGAACAGACGTTGACGCCGCGGCTGCGCAGCATCGCCACTGGCGGCACCGTCACGTTGGGCGGCGCGCAGGTCATGATCGAGATGCGCAGTGCGGCCAGCCGGTCAGCCAGCGGAAACAGTTCGGCCAGCGGGAAGGCGCCCAGCGCATAGGCATGGCTGATCATGACCTGGCCCTGCAGGCCATGGGCCTCGGTCATGTCGGCAATGCGCTCGATCTCCCATCGGCCGAGTTCGCCCAGGTCGTGCAGGTGCAGATCGATGCCACGGCTGAACTTCACCGCAAGGCCGAATACGGTCTCAAGGTGGCGGATCGGGTCGTTGTCGATGCCGGCCGGATCGATACCGCCAACGACATCGACGCCGAGCTCCAGCGACTGCTCCATCAGCTGCACGGTACCCGGGGCGACCAGCATGCCGCCCTGCGGAAATGCGACCAGCTGCAGGTCGATCAGCCCGCGGTACTGCTCGCGCAACGCCAGCATCGCCTTGGCATGCCGCAGACCCCAGACGGTCTGTGCGTCCACATGGCTGCGGAAATACAGGGAGCCCTGCGCGATGCAATGCTCGATCAGCGGACCAGCACGCTCGGCAATCGGTACCCCGTAGTCCTTCAACACGCCCTGTTCGTTGGTGATGCGGTGGTTGCGCGTCGGGCCTGCGCTGTTGGAACGCCAAGGCGTGTTCCACAGCGTCTTGTCGAAATGCACATGGCTCTCAACAAGCGCCGGCAGCAGCAACTGCCCTTCCCCATCGAGCAGCGTCGCAAGGCCGGTGTCGGCACTGCCCTGGGGCAACCGCGCCGCAATCATGGCATGTTCATCCAGCACCACGTCCTGCGCCGGACCGCCCATCGGACGCACATTGCGGATGACCTGGGTGTGCGTCATGTCAAGTCTCCTGGTTCAACGTCGCCGGCCGGTGCCAGCGCGTCATGCAATTCGTCGATCGGGTTCGATTCGACACCGGCCTTTTCCGGGTCCATCGCGAAACGGTCACGGGTGCGGATGTAGTAGCTGGCGCCGAAACGCGCCACCGGAAAATAGTTCTGCAGCTTGACGCGGTAGCGCTCGATGTCGATCAGGTCCTCGCGCGCATGCAACCACAGGACTTCACCGATGAAGATATGCCGGCTGGCGGTTTCCAGCTTTTCTGACAACCGGCATTCGAAGGCCACCGGTGCTTCGACGATGCGCGGCGGCCGCACCGCGCGCGATGGCGCCGTCGTGAGTCCCACCAGGTCGATCTCGCTCTGGTGCGCTGGTATGGTTTCCCCGCAACGGTGCATCTGCTCTGCCATCGCCTCGTCCGCGATGTGAACGACGAACTGTCCGCTGGCCAGAATATTGGCCGACGTGTGCTTGAGATGGTCGTCCTGCAGCTTGTTGACGCTGATCATCAGGATGGGCGGGTCCTCGCCCATCATATTGAACATGCTGAACGGTGCAGCATTGACGACCCCATCGGCGTTTTGCGTCGTCACCAGCGCAATCGGACGCGGCACGATCAGGCTGGCCATCAGCTTGTAGCGCTGGTAGGCGGAGATGGTGGAAAAGTCAATTTGCATGGAAGGTGTCCTGGGGACTTGTGGCGTGGACCGGTCTCATGGAGCCGGCCGCGTCGGAACAATCAAAAACATCGGACGCCACGTCAGTAGTGCGCGGCGCGCCACAGCGTATCGGGCGACGCCAGCAGGTGCCGCAGTCCGGTGCGCTCAAGCATTCGGTCGGTCACGCGTTGTGCCTGTTCCATGACGTCGGCCTCGTCCACCGTAGTGACCTTGCCGTCTTCCATCAATACCTTACCGTTGACGATGGTGGTGCTGACGTCGCCGCCGTTGGCGAAACAGGTCACGCGGTAGACCGGCATGTTGAGCGGCATCATGTGCGGCTTGAACAGGTCGACCAGAATGATGTCGGCCTTCTTGCCGGCTTCCAGTGATCCGATCTCGCGCTCCATGCCCAGCGCGTGAGCGGCGTCGATGGTCACCATCTCGAGCACCTTGCCGTGGGGCAGCACACCGGCATCACGGAAATGGCGCCGGTGGTAGTGCATGGCCTGGAACATGTGGCGGAACATGTCGTAGCTGCGGTCGGGCGCGATGCCGTCCGATCCCAATGCCACGGTGACGCCGGCGTCAAGCAGTTCGGGCACGGGGCAGCGCCCGCGGATCGACATGATGGCGCTGGGGTTGTGCACGATGCGCGTGCCGGTCGCAACACAGGCGGCGATGTCTTCGGGTGTCAGGTCGATCGCGTGCGACATGAACGATGTTTCACCGAGCAATCCGAGCTGCTCGTGCGCGTACTGCAGCGTGCCGGCGCGGTGGCCGTCCTGCGTGAAGGTCAGGCCATGCCGGCGGGCCAGGTCCATGTACTGGCCCGCCTGCTGGTGGAACACGTCGGCATATTGCCTCTGCTCCGGCGTGTGCTCGGGGTGGTAGACCGGCAAGGTCACGCAGATATTCACACGGCCGTCGGCGCGGCCGTGCTGGGTGCGGATGATCTCCGCGCAGGTCTCGTACATCTGCTCGAAGCCGACCTCCCGGTCGACCCGCCTGTCGCCGTCCCAGCTGGCGTAGACCATCGGCGCCGGCGGCCGCGACGGTCCGATCGCCAGCACGGAGCGGGTACCGGCCTGCGCAATCGCATCGCAGTGGCGCGCCGCGTAACGGGGCTCGTCAACACGCATGATGGTGTCCCCACCGCCGAACAGGCAAACGCCGGTCGTAGTGCCGCAGCGCAGCCGCTCCAATGCCGCGAGCCTGGCCTCGGCATGCCAGAAGTCTTCGTCCGAACCCGTGGTGTAAATAGCCTCGCAGGCACCGGACCAGGCCTGCGCATCGCCGCCGCCCATGGTCTTGAGCAGGCCGTGGCCGGCATGCGCGTGGCTGTCAATCAGGCCCGGCAACACCGCCTTGCGATAGGCGTCGATCGTCTTGACGGCGGAGTACCGCGCCTGGAGATCGGCGCTGGCGCCGACCTCCACGATGCGGTCCGCGTGCACCGCGACGGCGCCGTCCTCGATGACGCGGCGCGCACCGTCCACTGTGATGACGGTGCCGCGAATGATCAGCAGGTCGATGGATTCGGGCGTCACGGTATCAGGCATGGGCAGCAACTGGAGAATGGTGGAACAACACGGGAATGCGCCGCTCCTGCACCGCATGGCAGGCGATCTGCGCGCCGTCCTCCTGCGCCAGCAGCTGCGGATTCTCGCTGCGGCAGCGCTCGTTGGCATGGGGGCACCGTGGGTGGAAGGTGCAGCCGGACGGCGGATTGAGCGGGCTCGGAATCTCGCCGGTGATCGGCGACTTGTCGCGACCGCGCGAGTCAAGCTGCGGCAGCGCCGCCAGCAGCAGTTGCGTGTACGGGTGCTTGGGCGCCTCGAACAAGGTCCGCGTGGGTGCGACCTCGACCAGGCGGCCGAGGTACATCACCCCGACGTCGTGCGACACGTAGTTGATGACTGCCAGGTTGTGGCTGATGAACAGGCAGGTCAAGCCGAGTTGCTGCTGCAACTCGCGCAGCAGGTTCAGGATCTGCGCCTGTACGGAGACGTCGAGCGCCGACGTGGGCTCGTCGCATACAAGGAAGCTCGGATTGCCCGCCAATGCCCGTGCGATCGAAACACGCTGGCGCTGGCCGCCCGAAAACTCATGCGGGAACTTGAGCGCATCGGCCGGCGCCAAGCCAACCTGGGTCAACAACTCGTGCACCCGCGGCATCACCTGCGACTCGGGCAACAGCTTCTGGAAACGGATCGGCTCGGCGATTGCCGTGCCGACACGGTAACGTGGATTCAAAGAGGCATAGGGATCCTGGAAGATCATCTGCACACGGTGTCCCTTTTGCGCCGCATCGGCGAAGCGTGTACTGCCGGACGTGGCCTTGTCCAGACCGGCGACCAACCGCGCCAGCGTCGATTTGCCGCAGCCCGACTCCCCGACGAGGCTGAAGGTCTCGCCGCGCCGGATCGAGAAGCCCACGCCGTCCACGGCCTTGACCACCGGCTGCGGGCCACCCAATGCGCCCCGGAACAGGCCGGAACCGACCGGAAAATGGCGTGTGAGATCCTGAACTTCCAGACTCACCGCCGTGTCGGTTGGCTCCGCAGCAGCCCTGGCGAGCGCCACGGGTCGACCCATGACCGCCGCATGTTCTTGCACCATCGTGTTCATGCTGCCACCTCCTCACCCTGATGGGTCTCGGTCGTCAGCCAGCAGGCCACATCGTGGCGATCCGTGCGTGCGGTGATCGCGGGACTTTGTTCACGGCAGCGGTCCATCGCGCTGGGACAACGCGGATTGAATGCGCAACCGGTCGGGCGCGCGTTGAGCCGCGGCATTGCGCCGTCGATCTGCGACAGTGGTCCGGTGATCGGCTTGAGCGACGGGATTGCACCCATCAGGCCGCGGGTGTAGGGATGCACCGGGTTGCGAATCACGTCCTCCACCGGCCCGATCTCGACGATACGACCTGCGTACATCACCGCCACGCGGTCGGCGGTCTCGGCGATCACACCCATGTCGTGCGTGACCAGCAGCATCGCCGTGCCTTTGTCGCGGCACAAGGTGCGCAGCAATTGCAGCACCTGGGCCTGGATCGACACATCGAGCGCCGTCGTGGGCTCATCGGCGACAACCAGCTGGGGTTCAGCGCACAGCGCGAGCGCAATCACGATGCGCTGGCGCATGCCGCCCGAGAACTGGTGCGGGTAGGAATCGAAACGTGCCTCAGGCGCGGGAATGCCGACGGCGTGCATCAGTCCCAACGCGCGCTGCACCGCCGCGTCGCGCGTCACCGGCAAATGGGTCAGGATGGTCTCGACCAACTGGTCGCCGATCTGCAGCAACGGGTTCAGGCTCATCAGCGGATCCTGGAAAATCGCACCGATCTCCTTGCCGCGCACCTTGCGCATGTCGCGCTGCGACAGCGTATCCAGGCGACGCTCACCGAGCCGGATCTGGCCGGCCGCGACGCGACCCGGTGGGTCCAGCAGCCCCAGGATGGCCATGCCGGTGAGCGATTTGCCGGCGCCCGATTCCCCGACAAAACCGAGTATTTCCCCCGGGGCGATGGAAAAGCAGATGTTGTCCAGCGCCAGCAGTGTGCCGCGGCGGGTGGGAATCTCGACCCGCAGGCCATCCACGGTAAGGACAGGAGCAGTGTTGGTCATTGTCGCGGCCTCATTTCAGCTTGGGGTTGAACACGTCGCGCAGCCAGTCGCCGAGCAGGTTGATCGCCAGCACCAACACGATCAACAACACGCCCGGCATCACCGTTACCCACCACTCGCCGGCGAAAAGCACTTCGTTGCCGATGCGGATCAACGTACCCAGAGACGGAGACGTGGGCGGCACACCCAGGCCCAGGAAGCTCAAGGTGGCCTCGGTCAGGATGCCCAGGCCCAGCGACAGCGTGGCGATCACCAGCACCGGCCCCAGCACATTGGGCAGCACATGCTTGAACAGGATGCGCAGCGGGCCCATGCCGATCAGCTTGGCCGCGTGCACATAGTCCTTGGACTTCTCCACCAGCGTGGCGCCCCGAACCGTACGGGCGTACTGGACCCAGGTCGAGATGCCGATAGCGAATATCACGACGAACAGCGCCAGCTTCTCATGCACTTCGCGCGGCAAGGCCGCGCGTGACAGGCCGTCGATCAGCAGCGCGACCAGGATGGTCGGGAAGCTCAGCTGCATGTCCGCCAGGCGCATGATCGCGTTGTCGATGCGCCCCCCCGCATAGCCGCTGACCAGGCCCAGCGTGACGCCCACTACCAGCGCGAATATGGTGGCACTGAAGCTCACCATCAACGAGATGCGCAGGCCGTACATCAGCACCGACAGCAGGTCGCGTCCCTGGCCATCGGTGCCCAGCGGAAAGCGCATCTGTCCATCGGCCAGCCAGACCGGTGGCAGGCGGGCGTTGGTGAGCTCGAGCACCATCGGATCGAACGGGTTCTGCGGGGCCAGAACGGGCGCGAACAAGGCGATCAGCACAAACAGCAGCAGGACCGCAAACGACAGCATGGCCGTGGGTGTGCGCCGGAAGCTGTAGTAGAAGTCGCTGTCGGCGAACCGGTCCCAGGCTGTCGGCGCAGCGGATGGCGGCAGGGATATGGTGGTGCTCATGGCAGTTGCTCTCGATGGCGGATGCTGCGCGGCTTCATGCCAGGCGCACGCGGGGATCGACCCGGAAGTACAGCAGGTCGACGACGGTATTGATCACGACGAAGACCAGCGCGATCAGCATCAGGTAGGCGGCAATCACAGGGATATCGCCAAAGGTGATGGCCTGGATGATCAGCAGCCCCATGCCCGGCCACTGAAACACGGTCTCGGTGATGATGGAGAACGCGATCAGGGCGCCAAGTTGCAAACCGGCCACGGTGATCACCGGAATCAGCGTGTTCTTCAACGCATGGTGGAAATGGATGGACCGGTCTGCGATGCCACGTGCGCGGGCGAACTTGATGTAGTCGGTGCGCAGCACCTCCAGCATCTCGGAGCGCACCAGACGCATGAACAGTGTGAGCTGAAACAGCGCCAGAGTGATCGAGGGCATGATCAGCGACTTGAGGCCGCTCGCAGTCAGCAGGCCGGTGCTCCAGTCGCCAATTTGCACGACATCGCCACGGCCGAATGCTGGCAGCCAGTTGAGTTCCACCGAGAAGATCAGGATCAGGATGATGCCGGTCAGAAAGGACGGCACCGAGACACCGATCAGCGACACCACCTGCATGGTCTGGGCCAGCCAGGAGTTGCGACGGATGCCGGCATAGACCCCCATTGGTATGCCCAGGCCCAAGGCCAGCAGCGCGGCGCACAGGCTGAGCTCCAGCGTGGCCGGCACCCGCGACGCCAGCACCTGGCTGACGGGTTCGAGGTTGCGGTACGACATGCCGAACTCGCCCTGCACCGCCAGGCCCAGATACTTGAAGAAACGCAGGACCATCGGCTGGTCCAGCCCCAGTGCCGTGCGCATTGCCTGCTGCTGTTCCACAGTGGCGCGCTCGCCCAGCAGATTGTTGATCGGGTCACCGATGTAGTTGAACAGCAGAAACGAGATGAAGGACACGCCGATCATCACGAGCAGGCCGTTCCAGAGACGCGTGGACAGGAATCGCAGCATGGTGGGTTCCGG
>JBBKVW010000279.1:0-7188 GCA_037968655.1 Burkholderiaceae bacterium | reverse complement strand
ATAGTCGGCAATCTGCGCCGTCGGACCACTTGGCGGATCACCCGGGAACGAGCGGTTCAGGTTGCCGTCGTCGATCGGCGATCGGCGTTGTGCGATGTGCGATGTGCGATGTGCGATGTGCGATGTGCGATGTGCGGCGTCGGCTGCGGACAGATTGAGCTGGGGCACGATGGTCACTAGACCACGCGACCACGCAACGACGCTAGGTCGGTGGCATCATACCGGCCATGCCAATGCCCAGCCGCCCCCAGTCCCTGCTGGACGATCTAGTCCGATTTCCGTGGAAAAACACGGCGCTCACACTGCGCGAGCGCTTTCGCGACGACCGGCTGGGCCTGACGGCCAGCAGCCTGACCTTCACGACCACCATCGCATTGGTGCCGCTGTTCACCGTGGCGCTGGCGGTGTTCACCGCGTTTCCCATGTTCGGCAAGCTGCAGGTGGTGCTGCAGCAGTGGCTGGTGGAGAGCCTGGTGCCGGACGCGATCGCGCGCCAGGTGCTGGGCTACCTGACCCAGTTTGCGAAACAGGCCAACCAGCTGGGCAGCGTCGGGCTGGTGATATTGCTGGCTACGGCGCTGGCCTTGATACTGACGATAGACCGCACGCTCAACGGTATTTGGCGCGTGCGGCGCAAGCGCCCGCTGGCCCAGCGTCTGCTGGTCTACTGGGCTGCCATCACCCTGGGGCCGCTGATCCTGGGCGCCAGCATCACGCTGACCTCGTATGCGGTGACGGCCTCGCGCGGACTGGCCAGTGGCGCGCTGGGCGGCGTTGGCCTGCTGCTGGACCTGCTGCAATTCCTGATCGTGGCCGGCGGCGCGGCCGCGATGTACCGCTATGTGCCGTTCACGCAGGTCAAATGGACCCATGCCTGGGCCGGCGGCCTTTTCGCCGCGTTGGCGATGGACCTGGCCAAGCGCCTGCTGGTGGTCTACCTGGCCAATGTGCCGACCTACTCGGTCGTGTATGGCACTTTCGCGACCGTGCCCATCCTGCTCGTCTGGATCTACCTGGTCTGGGTCATCATCCTGCTCGGCGCGGTGATCGCAGCCTATCTGCCCAGCCTGCTGGCGGGTGTGGCCCGGCGCGGACTGGGGGCTGGCTGGCAGTTCCAGCTGGCGCTGGAGGTAGTTCGCCTGCTGCACCAGGCGCGCGACATGTCCAGCCGTGGCCAGACCGTGGCGCAACTGGCCAAGGCCTTGCGCGTCAGTGGCCTGGGCATCGATTCGGCCGTGCAGTCTCTGGTCGAACTGGACTGGGTGGCCCGTCTGGACGACCACGATAGCGAGGAGGGGCCGCGCTATGTGCTGCTGGCCGCCCCCGAAAAAACCGCGCTCGAACCGCTGGTGCATGCGCTGCTGCTGCGGCGCAGTTCGAGCACCGACGCCATGTGGGAGCGGGCACGCTTGAGCGCGATGCGGCTGGACGAAGTGTTGTAGAGCCGGCGATTGGTCAGCCGAAGGATTGTGCCTGCGCCAATGCGCCCATGCGCCGTGTGATGGCGAAGAACTCCGCCACCGTGTCGTCGATGATCTGCTGCGCGGTCTTGACCGAGTCGATCAGGCCCGCGCTCTGGCCCGCCAGCGCCGGTGCGGCGTTCATGTCGCCCTCGAAATAGACCCGGCGAATGCCGGCGAAGGTGTCGGGGGGCATCACGCCGGCGTCATGGATGGGCTGCGTGAACTCGGTCTTGAGCGCGCGGATGCACGGCGTCGACTTCTTGTTGAGCACCCAGGTGCTTGTCGCCTGTGCATCGATGATGGCCTGCTTGTAGTTGGCGTGCACCGGGCTCTCGGCGCTGCTGACAAAGCGCGTGCCCATCTGTATCGCCTCGGCACCCAAGGCAAATGCCGCCGCCATGCCGCGCCCGTCGCAGATACCGCCGGCTGCGACCAGCGGCACGTCGGTCCGGGCCCGGATCGCCTGCAGCAGCACCAGCGTCGATACCTCTTCCGGATTCTTGAATCCGCCACCCTCCGCGCCTTCAACCACCAGGCCGTCGATGCCCGCGTCGACACATTTGAGCGCCAGGTCCAGCGTCGGCACCGCGTGGTAGACCGTGATGCCGGCAGCCTTGAGCGGTGCGATGAACTTGGCCGGGCTGCCGGCCGAAGTCGTGACGAATCGCACGCCCGATTCGCAGACGAAGCGCAGCATCGCGTCGTCCTTGAGAAAGCGGATCGGCAGGTTGACGCCAAACGGCAGTCCGTTTGTCGCCATATGGCTGATCTCGGCCTTGCAGGCCTCGGTCTCGGCCGACGAGGTTTCGATGATGCCCAGCCCGCCGGCGCGCGAGACGGCGCTGGCGAGCTGGCGGCGGGCGATCCAGCCCATTGGGGCCTGGATGATGGGGTATTTGGCGCCGGTGTGGGCCAGGACTCGGTTCATGGTTGTGTTGGCAGGTGTTTGGGTGGGAGCCGCAGTATGGCTTGTCCGGCGCCGCTGCCCTGTCGCGTGGTTGTCGGTGATATACCGAATGCCGGTCCGACGGGCACCGGGGCCGGGTCTGCGGCGCGGGCCGTATGGCGCAGGGGCTCTGTGCTCAAATGCCCTGACGTCGCTCGCACCAATAGTATGGAACTACGAGATCTCTGGGCATTTGTCGCCGTCGCGCAGGAGCAGCATTCCGGTGGTGCTGCCGAGCGGCTGTACATATCGCCGCCGCCGCTGTTCAATCGCATCAAGGCGCTGGAGGAGGAGGTTGGAGCGCTGCTGCTGGAGCGCACGACACGGCACGTCGCGCTCAGCGCGGCGACGCAGGTGTTGCTGGAGCATGTCCGGGCGCCGATGCAAGCGGCCTTGGCTGCCACGCGCCGCCTGTGCAGTGGCGCCGACTGCTGGCAATCGAGCGCTGCCTGTGTCAAGTCCCGACACTATTTCGATTGCCGTGAAGGTGACGGGTCCAAAATAGCCGAGGTGTCAGGGATATTGCTGGCGGCTCTGGAGATGGGACCGTCCGCGGGAACTTTCCGCCCGATCTAGCGACTCCTCCTGGAGTCTTGACACGAGGAGTCCTTCATGCGCCAGCGTTACCGACGCAAACCCGACCAGGCCGTGACCGCGATACGCCTGTCGCTTTCGTTCGACGGTTTCACCTACCAGAAGTGGGACGCGGCCCAGCGCGCACAGGTGGATGACTGGCTGGTCGACAACGCGGGCGACGTGTACACCGTGGCGGCCGACACGTTTGCCCGCACCTACCGCGAGATCAGCCCGGGTCGGTGGGTCAAGACGACGCCGTTGTGGGCCGAGTTGGCCACACAGGCTGGTAGCGTGGCCACCAAGGAAGGCCGTACGCATTACGGGGCGGGCGACTGGCTGGTGTCCAACGGCGCCGACGGAAGCGACGCCTACGCCATCAGCGCCGACAAGTTCATGCAGCTCTACGAACCGGACCCGGATGGCGGGCCGGTCGGCAGCAACTCTTGAAAAGGGGTCGACCATGCATCGTGTTTTCGTCATCCGTGGTTTCGCCACCAAAAAGGACTCGGCCGGCAATGTGATCGACTTTGAGCAGGTTCACCAAACGCTCATCGAGCCGGCGCTGCAACGCTGCAATCTCGCCGGCGGCACCACCGCACAGGAAGTCGATGCGGGCAACATCCGCGCCGACATGTTCGCGTTGATCCTCGAGGCCGACATCGTCATTTGCGACATCACGGTGCACAACGCCAATGTGTTTTACGAACTTGGCATCCGCCATGCGCTGCGCAAGAAACACACCGTGCTGATCAAGGGTGATCCGTCGAGCGACACCACGCCGTTCGACCTTTCCACCGACCGTTACCTCAAGTATCCGCTTGCCAATCCGGCCGACGCGCTCGATGCGCTGGTTGCCACCATCCAGGCCAGCTTGCGCAGCAATCGCGAAACCGACAGCCCCATTTTCCTGATGTTGCCCTCTCTGACTGAGGCTGACCCCTCCGAGGTGGCGATGGTGCCGCTGGATTTCGTCGAAGAGGTCGAACGGGCTGAGGCCGCCGCCGACAAGGGGTGGTTGCGGGTGATCGCCGAAGACCTGCGCGGCCAGCGCTTCCAGTGGGAGGGCCTGCGCCGTGTGGCGCGGTCGCAATGGAGCGTGAAGGACATGGACGGCGCGCGCGCCAATTGGGAGGCAGTGCGGCAGGCCGTCGGTGCCGACGTCGAGGCCAACCTGGCGCTCGCCAACCTGTTTGAGCGCGGCTACCGCGCCAGTGGCAAGGAGACGATGCTGGAGTCGTCCAACCAGGCGATTCGCCAGGTGCTGGCTATCGAGCAAACCACGCCCGCGCAGCGCGCCGAGGCCCTGGCGCTGGAGGGCCGCAACCTCAAGACCTTGTGGCGCGCGCGTTTTGCCGGCAGCAACGATCCCGCCCAGGCTCTGCGGCTGGCGCTCGATGCACGGGCGCTGCTGTCTTATCAATCGTACCGGGCTGCATTCGAGATCGACCTCAACGCCTTCTACCCGGGCATTGCCGCGTTGCAGATGGGCCAGATCCTGCGGCTGCTGGCAGCCTTGCCCGAGTGGCGCAACCTGTTCAAGGGCAACCGGGTACAGGCCGACCGCGCACGCGAGGACCTCGAGACCGAATTGCCGGCACTGGCGCATGTCGTTGCCGCATCCATCAGCCGCGCCCGAAAACAGCTGCCCGAAGGTGAGCGCATTTGGGCTGAAATTGCCGACGCCGACCTGCTGTTCCTGACCGTGCCCGATGACGAACTGCAGGTCGACCACTCCGTGGTGGTGCAGGCCTACCAGTATGCGATTCCAGCTGGCAAAAGGTTTGCCTGGGACGCCGCCGGCGGCCAGTTGGCGCTATTTGCAGCGCTGGGTTATCGCGCCGCCGTGGTGCAGTCGGTGATGCAGGCGTTTGCTGTGCCCGCGGAACGCGCCAAGCCAAAAGTTGAGCATCTGCTGGTGTTTGCCGGGCACGGCATAGACGCTGACGGTGCAGCGCCGCGTTTTCCGGCCGCTGCCGAAGACCGGGTGCGTGAACTTCTCGCCGAGCGGCTTCGCACGATCAGATCGGGCCTGCCGGCTGAAGCAGGTCTGACCGTGCTGGCAAGTGCCGCGCCCGGCGCCGACATCCTTGTGCACGAGGTCTGCAGCGAACTTGGAATTAGCAGCCGCCTGTGCCTGCCGATGCCTGCGCAAGTCGTCGCCGAGCAGGTTTTCCCGAATGCCGGCCAATGGCGCAGCCGGTTCTGGGATGTGGTGCAGGCGCGCCAGGACGGTTTGCTACAGCTGTCCAGCCATGCCGAACTCCCGCGCTGGTTGCAGGGACGCCCAGGCATCGATCCGTGGGAACGTGGCAATCGCTGGGTGATGCAATTGGCCGAGTCTTGGGGCACACAACGGGTGACGCTTCTGGTGCTGTGGGATGGCCAGGACGATGGCGCCATTGGCGGCACCGCGCACATGGTGCGTATGGCGCGGGGTATCGGCCGTTTCACGCTCGACGTCATCGACAGCCGGCAACTGCTGGGCTGAGCCAGGCGGCGCGGCCGTCTGGCCGGCGCGCGTTGCAGACTAAGCTCGGGCCCTTGCGCCAGCGCCGGCGAAATGGTCGGCCTTGACCAGCCGGCTCCCGGCCAGGCGTCCGACCCGGTCCAGTTCGGCAATGTTGTCGGGGTCGTCCATCGCCTCCAGCGACTTCAGGGCCTTGGCCGTGAAGGTCTCGCCCAGCGCGTTGTGGCACCACGTGGGTTCCAGTAGCACGTTGTAACGCAGGTAACTGCACATCGCCATGCCACCCAGCGGGGGCTGGGCCTTGTCCATGTCGCGGTCGATGCGGCGCGCGGTGGGGCTGCGCGAGAGCCATTGCATCGTCGCTTCAACCTGGTCGGCGCAGTCTTCCATCAGCGCCTTGAGCGACAACACCGCATGCAGTGCGGCTGTGCCTTTTATCAGGTTGGCATGCCCCGTGGCGGGGTCGGCCTTGCCGGTGCCGACGGAGACCACCTGCAGATTGTCCTCGCCGGTTTTCCAGCCCAGCCGGTAACCTTCCATGGTGGCTGTCATCAAGGCCTGCAGCGCAGGGTTGTTGGATGGGCTCACCCCGCCATCCACGAAGTCGCCCGTCAATGCTTTGAGGCCGCCTGCAGCGCGTCCGATGCGCATGGTCTCGGGGTCGAAGAAGTAGGGCGCCGCCGTGCTGGCGCGCACTACCTGCCACAGCGGGTAGTCGGCGTTGGGGATGGTCGTGGCCTGGCTGCCGGCCTTGAAGTAACGCGCGTTCGGGTTGTTGGTGATGGGCCAGGCGCTGCCGGTGTCGAGCCGTTTCGTCACCACCAGCAGCCCGGTGCGGAAATCGGGGCTGTCCATGCGCCGTTCGCCCAGCACACCGATCAGCGCCTGGCGCACCTTGTCGCCGTCGAACTTCGCGCGCAACGCGCCCCAGCGCAAAAGAGAGCGTTTGAAGACAAACTTGCCCAGGTCCAGGTAATGCGCATGCACCTCGTCCACGGTCATGCCCAACGACAGTGCCGCCCCGATGATGGCTCCGGTCGAGGTGCCGGCGATCAGGTCGAAGTAGTCGCACAGCCGGAAGTCCGGGTCGTCGCCATGCTGCTTGCGCAGCACCGTCTCGATCTCGCGCAACATGCCCAGCGTGAGCACGCCGCGCAAGCCGCCACCGTCCAGGGCCAGGATGCGTTTGGGGCCCATGGCGGGATCGAGGTGTTCGGCAAAGGTGCGGTAGGTGGACATATCGAAGTTCCTTTCGTCTCAGTTGCAAGCCTGTGCCGGGCCGGGCAGCGCCTCGCAGGTCTTGCGGTAGGCCATGTCGGTGCCGATGTGCTGGCGCCATTCCTGGCAGGTGAGGTTGCGATTGGCGGTGCGGCAAGCTTCGGTCTTCAGCGATTTGGGGTCCAGGTCCCACAGGTTCACGGTCTTGTCAAAACTCGCCGAGGCGAGCCACTTGCCGTCCGGGCTGAAGGTGACGCCGTAGACCTGGTCCTTGTGGCCTTCGAGCGTGGCCAGCGCCTTGCGGCGTTCCGGGTCCCACAGGATCACGGTGTTGTCCTCACTCGCCGAGGCGAGCCGCTCGCCGTCCGGGCTGAATGCCACGCCGGTGACCGCTTCCTTGTGCCCTTCGAGCGTGGCCAGCGGCTTGCGGCTGTCCAGGTCCCACAGGATCACGGTCATGTCCCTGCCGGCCGAGGCGAGTCGCTTGCCGTCCGGGCTGAAGGCGACGCCGTAGACAG
>JBBKVW010000278.1:0-8320 GCA_037968655.1 Burkholderiaceae bacterium | reverse complement strand
GTCCGGAGGCGATGGCGCCGATCTGCGGCATCGATGCCAGGACCTTGCGCGAGGTCGCGCGCGAATATGCGCGGCCAGCCGGCTCGACGCCCGGCGCCGCCCGGGGTTCGATGATCCTGTGGGGCATGGGCATCAGCCAGCATGTGCACGGTACCGACAACGCGCGCTGCCTGATCGCGCTGGCGACGGTGGCCGGCCAGATCGGCAAGCCAGGCTCCGGCCTGCATCCGCTGCGTGGCCAGAACAATGTGCAGGGCGCCAGCGACGCCGGACTGATTCCGATGATGTTCCCCAATTACCAGCGCGTGACCAATGCCGACGCGCATGCCTGGTTCGAGCAGTTCTGGGGCAGCAGGCTGGACGACCAGCCGGGCTACACCGTGGTCGAGATCATGCACAAGGCACTGGCGCCGGACAGCGATCCGCACAAGATCCGCGGCATGTACATCATGGGCGAAAACCCGGCCATGAGCGACCCCGACCTGAACCATGCGCGCCATGCGCTGGCGTCGCTGGAGCACATGGTGGTGCAGGACATTTTCATGACCGAGACCGCCTGGCTGGCCGATGTGGTGCTGCCGGCAACGGCATGGCCCGAAAAGACCGGCACCGTCAGCAACACCGACCGCATGGTGCAGCTGGGCAAGCAGGCAATCGATCCGCCCGGCGACGCGCGGGCCGACCTGTGGATCATCCAGCAGCTGGGACAGCGCCTGGGTGCCTATGCGCCGCGCGAGGCGGATGGGTCCGCGGCCGCTGGTACATCGTCGTGGAACTACGCCGGCGAGCACCATGGCGTGGCAGCGGTCTACGAAGAGATGCGCCAGGCCATGCACACTGCGATTGCCGGCATCAGCTGGGAGCGGCTGGAGCGCGAATCGAGCGTCACCTACCCCTGCCTGGATGCGCAGGACCCGGGCCAGCCAACGGTGTTTGTCGACAGCTTCCCGACCGACGACGGCCGCGTCAAGCTGGTTCCGGCTGACATCATTCCTGCCGACGAACGCCCGGATGCCGACTATCCCTTCGTGCTGATCACCGGGCGCCAGCTTGAACACTGGCATACCGGCAGCATGACGCGCCGCTCCGAAGTGCTCGACGCGATCGAACCCACGGCCACTGCGTCCATGTGCGGCTCCGACATGCAGGCGCTGGGCGTGGGCGCCGGCGACCTGATCACGGTGCGCTCGCGCCGCGGCGCCGTGGCAATCCATCTGCGACGCGACGACGGCACGCCAAGCGGAACGGTCTTCATTCCGTTTGCCTACTACGAGGCCGCTGCCAATTTGCTGACCAATGCGGCGCTGGATCCAGTGGGCAAGATTCCGGAGTTCAAGTACTGCGCAGTGGCAATTGCGCCTGGCGGTGCAGTTCCGGCCCGGTCCGGGTATGGGGGCAACTCTCCGTCCTGACAGCCCTGTACCGAGGTGGGTCGGCGCTGATCCGCTATATTGGAGAGACATGTCCGAACCACGTCCCTTGCGCAAGGTGGCTGTCATCATGCGCCGTGAACCCATCGATGGCCCGATGCGCCGTTGGCAGCAATGGCGGTGGGTACTGGGCGACGTGGTGGACGATGACGATGCTTTCGGAACCGCGCCGCGTCTGCTGCTCAAGGACGAGCAGGAGGAGCGCTGGCTGTATCCCGGGTTCGAGGTCGAGCTGTTCCGTGACGATGCCGAAGGTTATTACCTCAATGCCACGACGGATGCGCCCTGCTGGTTCGTGTTGTGGCGCCTGCAGGAGCCGGGGGCGGTCGGCGATGAGCCGATGGCCGTGCCCCAGATGGTGTCGCTCAGCTACCACGATGCCGGGCGCTGGCTCGACGCGCAGGAAACGGTAGAGCAGGTGCCTGCGCCAGAGGCCGTCGTTCATTGGATGCGGGCGTTTGCCGAAACCCATCTGGTGACCGAACCCAAGCGCCGCAAACGGCCCGAGAGCTTTCGAACGCTGACCGACCGGTTCGGCAGCCCGGCGTCGGTCAGTACTGGAAAGCCCCAGCGGGGTGGCCATGGCTGAGGGATTCTTCGGTCGCTGGTCCCAGCGCAAACTTGCCGATGGCCAAGGCAAGTCAATCGACGAGCGCGTACCCGGGTCCAATGCCGGCACGGATCGACCGGGGTCGAAGGCGGAAAAGCCAGTCGCCGCGCCGGTCGCGGCCCCGCAGCGCTCACCCGCCAATGCGTCTGAAGATGTCAGGACCGACACGCAAACGGCCACTGTGCCAGCCCCGACGATGCAGGACGTTGCGGCCCTGCACAAGGACTCTGACTTCAAGCCCTTTGTCTCGCGTGCGGTACAACCCGAGGTGCGCAATGCCGCGCTGAAGAAGATGTTCAGCGACCCGCATTTCAATGTCATGGACGGGCTCGATACTTACATCGACGACTATTCGAAGCCGGACCCGCTGCCGGTGGCCATGTTGCGCCAGATGGCCAGCGCCCGTTTTCTGAAACTGTTCGACGAAGACGACGAGGACGATGGCAAGCAGCAGCGTGATGCTGGTCCAACCGACGCGCCGGCGACGACCAAGCAACCGCGGGAAGATGCCGATACCGGCGCGGTCGATGTCGTGGCACAGTCATCACCCGCAATCGACACAAGCGCAGGCGCGACGCCCAAACCTGAGGACAGCCCGACGGGCTCACACAATGACGACACTGATCTGCGACTGCAACCGGACGATGCCGCTGGACCCGCATGGCCTGGGCGCAGCACTGAATGAAAAACTGACACTGCATTCGAGCCTGTGCCGGCGCGAAGCCGGCGCATTTCTCAAGGCCGCGCAGTCGGGTGAGGACCTTGTCGTGGCCTGTACCCAGGAACAACGCCTGTTCCTGGCACTGGCGGAACAGGCCGCGCCAATGCCAGCCCCGATCCGCTTCGTCAACATCCGCGAAACCGGTGGCTGGAGCAAGGACGCAGCCAAGGCCGGGCCCAAGATCGCCGCGCTGCTGGCTGCCGCGCATCTGCCCGCTCCGGAGCCGGTGGCCACGGTTCCCTACAAGAGCACCGGTCGACTGCTGATCATCGGCGAGCTTGGCGCAGCCGAGCAGGCGGCCGCACTGTTTGGCGATGAGTTCCAGGTGTCGCTGTTCTCGCTGGGTGTGGGCGATGCCGATGTGATGCAGGAGCGGCGTTACCCGGTGCTTTCCGGCGACATCGAGGCGCTGACCGGCTGGCTCGGCGCATTCGAGCTGCGCTGGGCGCGCAGCAATCCGATCGACCTGGACCTGTGCACACGTTGTAACGCCTGCGTCGCGGCCTGCCCCGAAGGCGCCATTGGGCTGGACTACCAGGTCGACATGACAGCGTGTCAATCACACCGCGCCTGCGTCAAGGCTTGCGGTGCCGCCGGTGCCATCGACTTCAATCGGGACCGCACAGCACTGACCGACCCATTCGACTTGGTGCTGGACATGCGGCCGCACCCGGCGTTCAGCCAGCAGGCTCTGCCCCAGGGCTATCTGCATTGGAATGGCCGCGATCTGCGGGCGCTGCTGGAACTGCGCGATCTTGTCGGTGAATTCGAGAAGCCCCGGTTTGTTGCGTACAAGGCCAAGATCTGCGCACACAGCCGCAACGAGAAGACCGGTTGCCAGGCCTGCATCGACGTGTGTTCGGCCTCCGCGATCGGCAGCCAGCGCTCGCGCCAGCAGATCACGGTCAATGCCAACCTGTGTGTCGGTTGTGGCGCCTGCACGACCGTGTGTCCCACCGGTGCGCTGAGCTATGCCTATCCGGGCACCGGCGACCAGGGTGTGCGGCTCAAGACGCTGCTGGGAACCTATGCGCGCAATGGCGGGCGCGATGCCGTGCTGTTGCTGCACGACCAGCAACAGGGCGCCCGCATGCTGGCCGATCTGGGCCGTGCTGCGCGGCTGGACGAGGATATGCATGGCCTGCCAGCCCGGGTGTTGCCGATGGCGTTGTGGCATACCGCGTCCGTTGGAATGGACCTGTGGCTTTCGGCGCTGGCTTATGGTGCCGCACAGGTCTGGGTGTTGACCACCGACAGTGACGCGCCCCAATACCGGGCCGCCTTGACCGAGCAAATGGCGGTGGCCCAGGCCGTGCTGCAGGGCCTGGGTTACGGCACCGGACACCTGCGGCTGCTGCACGTACGCGACGCGCGCGACCTGGCTGCGCTCGATCGCGACCTGCGAGCCGGGCCGGCAGTTGTCGTGCGCCGCGCCGCGGGATTCGCCGTGCAGGCCGACAAACGCGCCACGCTGGAATTGGCGCTGGCCCATCTGGCCGAACATGCACCGGCGCCGCCCGTTGCGCCGATCGTTTTGCCGGCCGCGGGCGCGCCGTTCGGCGCTCTGGCGCTGGACAAGGAACGATGCACGATGTGCCTGAGCTGCATCAACGCCTGTCCGGCTGGCGCGCTGCAGGACAACCCGGACGCACCACAATTGCGTTTCATCGAGAAGAACTGCGTGCAGTGTGGCCTGTGCGCGACGACCTGCCCGGAGCAGGCACTCGCCCTGGTACCGCGCCTGAACCTGGCGCCGCAGCGCCAGCAGCCGGTGGTCATCAACGAGATGCAGCCCTACGCGTGCGTACGGTGCCAGAAGCCCTTCGGCACGCTGAAGGCGGTCGAGGCCATGCTGGGCAAACTGGCCGGCCACAGCATGTTTCAGGGCGAAGCGCTGCAGCGGCTGAAAATGTGCTCCGACTGCCGTGTCATCGACATCTATTCGGCGTCGGACGAAGTCAAGATAACCGATCTGTGACCATGTACCAGCCAGACCGCTCCAAGGGACAACCCAGCGGCGCACAGCGCGAGGATACAGCGCAGAACCTGTTGACCGATACCGGGCCGTCCAGCGCAATGGACGAAGAAACCGCCCGTGCCGAGTTGTACGGCCTGCTGGCGCAGCTGTACTACGCTCCTGCGACCAGTGAGCTGGCCGCGCAAATTCGGGTGGCCGTCACCGAGGCACCTGCGGCTGGCGGATTTCTCGAGGAGCCCTGGCGCCTGCTGGTGGGTGTGGCGCGCGACATGTCCGATGCGCAGATCGCCGCGGAATACGACATTTTGTTCGGCGGCATGACCAAGCCCGATGTCTACCTGTACGGCTCGCACTACCTCAGCGGATTTCTCAATGAGAAGCCCTTGGCTCGCCTGCGCCAGGCACTCGATGCACTGGGGCTCGAGCGCGATGAGTCGATGTCCGAAACCGAAGACCATTTCGCCTACTTGTGCGAGGTGATGCGTTACCTGATCGCTGGTGATGACGCTGCCGTGGCCAATTTGTCGCGCCAGCGGCAGTTCTTTGCGGAACACCTGCAACCATGGGTCGGGCCCATGTGTGATGCACTGGCACAACATCCGAAGGCCCGTTTCTATGCTGCCCTGGCCGCGTTGACCCGCGCCTTTTCCGACATCGAGGCCCAGGGGTTCGACATGCTGGCGTGATCGCGGCAGGCCGTGTCGGCGCACTGACGAGGCCGCCGCACGGGATCTGTGTCGGATTGAACTCAGGTATGTGCAACGGAATGGAGCGCATGTATGTGAGGGTAATCCCGCTGCTGCGCTATTGATGGCATCGGGCTAAACTGGCAGTGATCGGGCTCACATCCAAGCCGACAAGGAGACAAGACAATGGGTTCTACGTCGACCAAACTGTCACGCCGCACCATGTTTGCCGGCGCTGGCGCAGTCGGTGCCGTGGCTGTGGTTACCAGCCTCGTTCCCTCCGCTCACAAGGATCCGTCAGTCACTGACACGCCGGCCCGTCCAGCGCCGGCGCGCGGTGGCGGCTATAGCCTGAGCGAACACGTCAAGCAGTACTACAAGACCACGCGGATCTGATCGACCACTGGCGTGCGCGCCGCATCAGGAGTTTCATCCCATGCTGTTGACTAGAACTAAATCGCCCGGTGGCCATGTGGTGCGTGCATCTTTCGTGCACAGCTTGCAGCGTGGCCTGTCGCATGCCGTGCCGACGATGGACCGCCGATCCTTCCTGCGCCGCTCCGGCCTGGGCGTCGGTGTCGGGCTGGCCGCATCGCAGTTGTCATTGGTGAAAAAGGCGAATGCAGCTCCGTTCAAGGCGGCCATCGGCGAGGGCAAGATCGAGGTCAAGCGCACAGTCTGCACCCACTGTTCAGTCGGCTGCGCAGTCGATGCGGTGGTCGAGAACGGCGTCTGGGTACGCCAGGAACCGGTGTTTGACTCGCCAATCAATCTGGGTGCGCATTGCGCCAAGGGCGCCGCCTTGCGTGAACACGGCCATGGTGAATTCCGCCTGCGCTATCCGATGAAACTGGTCGAGGGCAAGTACCAGCGCATTACCTGGGACGCGGCATTGGGCGAAATCAGTGAACGGCTGATGGCATTGCGAAAGGCCAGCGGCCCGGACGCGGTGTACTGGATCGGTTCGTCCAAGCACAACAACGAGCAGGCCTATCTGTTGCGCAAGTTCGTGAGCTTTTGGGGCAGCAACAACTGTGACCACCAGGCACGCATCTGCCACTCCACGACAGTGGCCGGTGTGGCCAATACCTGGGGCTATGGCGCGATGACCAACAGCTACAACGACATGCGTAACAGCAAGGTGGCGTTGTATATCGGCTCCAACGCGGCTGAAGCGCATCCAGTCAGCATGCTGCACATGCTGCATGCCAAGGAGACCGGCTGCAAGATGATCGTCGTCGACCCGCGGTTCACGCGCACCGCGGCCAAGGCCGACGAGTTCGTGCGCATCCGCTCGGGATCGGACATTCCATTCCTTTTTGGGGTGCTGTACCACATCTTCAAGAATGGCTGGGAAGACAAGAAGTACGTCAACGACCGCGTGTTCGGCATGGACAAGGTCAAGGAAGACGTGCTGGCCAAGTGGAATCCGGCCAATGTCGAGGAGGCCTGCGGCGTCAAGGAAGAGCAGGTGCTGCGCGTAGCGACGATGCTCAATGAAAGCCGCCCGGGCACCGTCGTCTGGTGCATGGGCCAGACCCAACACACGATCGGCAACGCCATGGTGCGGGCCTCGTGCATCCTGCAACTGGCGCTGGGCAATGTCGGCAAGTCGGGCGGCGGCACCAACATCTTCCGCGGCCACGACAACGTGCAGGGTGCGACCGACGTCGGCCCGAACCCGGATTCGCTGCCCGGGTATTACGGCATTGCCGAAGGCTCGTGGAAACACTTTGCCAAGACCTGGGGCGTGGATTTCGACTGGATCAAGAGCCGGTTCGCTGCGCCGGCGATGATGACCAAGCCGGGCATGACGGTGTCGCGCTGGATCGACGGCGTGCTCGAGAACAACGACCTGATCGACCAGGACTCCAATCTGCGCGCCGTGTTTTTCTGGGGCCATGCACCCAATTCCCAGACCCGCGGGCTGGAGATGAAACGCGCGATGGACAAGCTCGACCTGCTGGTCGTCGTCGATCCGTATCCGTCCGCGACCGCAGCCATGGCGGCCATGCCGGGCCGCCCCGAAGACCTCAATGCCAACCGGGCGGTCTATCTGCTGCCGGCGGCGACACAGTTCGAAACCAGCGGTTCCGTCACGGCGTCGAACCGGTCGTTGCAGTGGCGCGAGAAGGTCATCGAGCCGCTGTGGGAAAGCCGCAGCGACCACATGATCATGCACCAGCTGGCGCAGAAACTGGGTTTCGCAACCGAGTTGTCGAAGAACTACAAGATGCAGAAGGTCACGGGCATGGACGAACCCGTACCGGAGGACATCCTGCGCGAGATCAACAAGTGTGTCTGGACCATCGGCTACACCGGGCAGAGTCCGGAACGCCAGAAGGCGCACATGCGCAACATGCACCTGTTCGACCCCAAGACCTTGAAGGCGTCTGGCGGCACGGACAAGGAGACCGGTTACGACTTCACCGGCGACTACTTTGGCCTGCCGTGGCCGTGTTTCGGCAACCCGTCGATGAAACACCCGGGCACGCCCAACCTGTACGACACCTCCAAACACGTGATGGACGGCGGCGGCAACTTCCGCGCCAACTTCGGCGTCGAGCGTGACGGGGTGAACCTGCTGGCCGAGGACGGCTCGCATTCGATGGGCGCCGACATCACGACCGGTTATCCGGAACTCGACGACGTGTTGCTCAAGAAGCTGGGCTGGTGGGACGAGTTGACCGAGCCCGAGAAGGCCGCGGCCGAAGGCAAGAACTGGAAGACCGATCCGTCCGCCGGGATGATGCGCGTGTTCATGCAGAACCACGGTTGCCATCCATTCGGCAATGCCAAGGCGCGCGCGCTGGTGTGGAACTTCCCGGATGCAGTCCCGCAGCACCGCGAACCGCTGTACGGCAACCGGCTCGACCTGATGGTCAAGTACCCGAC
>JBBKVW010000277.1:0-5605 GCA_037968655.1 Burkholderiaceae bacterium | reverse complement strand
GCTGGGACGGCCCCGGCCCGGCTTGTCTGCCTTGGCATTCTTGTCCGTATCGCCCAGCACCGGCAGCCAAGGCGTGCGCCTTCCCGGCACCTCGATGCGCAGACGCTTGGACAAGTATTGCCCGGTCAGCGATTCGGCGCTGGCCTGGATGTCGGCAAAACGGCCCTGCGCCACCACGCGCCCGCCATGCACACCGGCGCCCACGCCCATGTCGATCACATGGTCGGCGGCACGCATCATGTCCTCGTCATGCTCGACCACCAGCACGCTGTTTCCGATGTCGCGCAGATGCTTGAGCGTGTCGATCAGGCGATCGTTGTCGCGCTGGTGCAGGCCGATGCTGGGCTCGTCCAGCACATACATCACGCCGGTCAGGCCCGAACCGATCTGCGACGCAAGTCGGATGCGCTGCGACTCGCCGCCGCTGAGCGTCTCGGCGCTGCGGTCCAGACTGAGATAGTTCAGCCCGACATCGTTGAGGAACTTCAGCCGCAGCCCGATCTCGCGCACCACCTTGGCGGCAATCTCGCCCTTGGCGCCGTGCATCTGCAGCGTGTCGAAATACTGCTGGCTTTCGCGCAGCGTGATGTGGCTGACCTGATAGATCGCCCTGGCCTGCGTGCCTTCGCCGATGCGCACATGCCGCGCCGCCTGGCGCAGCCGGGTGCCGTCGCACTCGACGCAGGGCTGGGTGCTGCGGTAGCGCGCCAGGTCCTCGCGCACCACGACCGAATCGGTCTCGCGGTAGCGCCGCGCCATGTTGGGCAGCACGCCTTCGAACGCGTGCTTGCGGGTGAGCTTCTTGCCCTGTGACGCGCCCGACTCCATCACATAGCTGAACTTGATCTCCTCGTCGCCCGAGCCCTGCAGCACCGCATGGCGGGTCGACTCCGGCAGCTCTTCGAACGCCGTGTCGATGTCGAACTGGTAGTGCTTGGCCAGGCTCTCCAGCATCGCGAAGTAATAGGCGTTGCGCCGATCCCATCCCTTGATGGCGCCGCTGGCCAGGCTCAGGGACGGAAACGCAACCACGCGTGCCGGATCGAAGAATTCCATGGTGCCGATGCCGTCGCAGGACGGGCAGGCGCCCATCGGGGAGTTGAACGAAAACAGCCGGGGTTCGAGTTCGGCGATCGAATAGCTGCACACCGGACAGGCGAACTTGGCGTTGAAGTAATGCTCTGCAGGCGCCGCAGCGGCAGCCACTGCGCCGTCACCGGCCGCTGGCGCGTCCAGTTCCACCACCAATGCGCGGCCCTCGGCCAACCCGAGGGCGGCCTCGAAGCTCTCGGCCAGGCGCTGGCGCTGCTGATCGCGCCCGGCCGTGTCCGACGCAGCACGCACCTTGATGCGGTCGATCACCACATCGATGTTGTGCTTCTCGGTCTTCTTGAGCTTGGGCAACTGCTCGAACTCGTAGGCCTGGCCGCCAACCCGAAAGCGCACATAGCCCTGCGCCTGCAGCTGCGCGAACAGATCAGTGAACTCACCCTTGCGCTCGCGCACCACCGGCGCCAGCAGCATCAGCCGCGTGCCCTCGGCCATGGCCAGCACCGCGTCGACCATCTGGCTCACGGTCTGTGATTGCAGGGGCAGGTCATGCTCCGGGCAATAAGGCGTGCCGGCGCGCGCAAACAGCAGGCGCAGATAGTCGTGGATCTCGGTCACCGTGCCCACGGTCGAGCGCGGGTTGTGGCTGGTGGCCTTCTGTTCGATGGAGATCGCCGGGCTCAGGCCCTCGATCAGATCGACGTCGGGCTTGTCCATCAACTGCAGGAACTGGCGCGCATAGGTCGACAGGCTCTCGACATAGCGCCGCTGGCCCTCGGCGTACAGCGTATCAAAGGCCAGGCTGGACTTGCCGGAACCCGACAGACCGGTGATCACAACCAGCTGGTTGCGCGGTATGTCGAGATCGACGTTCTTCAGGTTATGGGTGCGGGCGCCGCGGATGCTGATCAGGCCTCCGGTGGCGGGATGGGTGTTGGGGGAAGAATCGTGGTCTGCAGGCGGCATAAGCTGGGGCGCAAGCAGTACCGGGGCCGCAGGGCCCTTGCGGCCCGCGCCGAAAGTAACCCTTCATGATAGGCGCTTGACGCAGTGTGCGCATTCGCCCGGCGCGCGGGCCGCGCCGATTCGGCGCCCGAGACCCCAGGGTCGCCAGCCTACTTCGACGCGGCGGGCTCCCATTTCACGAGTTCCGTCGTCATGTCATTCCATGCCGCTCCATTGTTGGTGCGGTTGGTGTACGTCGACTTGATGAAGCCCTTGACCGCTGGCGCATACCAGACAAAACGCTCAGTACGACCCGTAAAGTTACCGCCTTCGCGCTGGTTCCAGAAACCCGTATACCGGATTCGGTACGCATCGAATTCCCCAGCCTCGACCTTGACCTTTTCGAATGCCAGCACCTCGGCGTCCAGCTCGTCAAACCCGCGGCCGTTGTCCCAGTTGAGTTTGACTTTGTATTTTTTTCCGACGGACACAGGAAACGCCACCATGGCGGAATTGGACTCCCTGCTGATAGTGCGCCGGCCAATGCCGTTGGAAGCAGCCGGGTCGAATTCGAAGCGGTCCACGAAATCGGCACGAAGCAGATCGAAACGCCATACGTACTTGGGCAATGGCGCATTCACCTCCTGCGACTCGCCATGAAGCCAGGCGGACGTGCCGTCGATGAAATTGACCTTGCTGGAATAGAGATACGGGTCGCGTTTGTCGCCTTTGTTGTGGAACCGGTAGGTCCATTTGTCGCCCGTTTCAGGCGCCGGCGGTGCTTCCAGTGTCTGCGCCCAGCTTGCAAAGGCAACGGTGCAGGCGGCCAGCGCGGCGCCGAATCGAATCGAGATAGTCAGATTGGTCATGGTCAGCTTCCGTTATTGGTGTTGGTGTCGGTTAAAGCCTGAATATGGTGCAGGTGGAGACGTGCACCATATTCAGGCTACGGCTGAAAGCGCAGCAACGCATCCCTCAAATTGGTGATGACACTGGCCTGGATTTCTGTATTCAGCAGGCCACGCGCCGCGCCCTACACTGCCAGCAGATGGAAAAACAAGCCGAAACCAGGAGCGAGCGGGCCCCGCAGCGCCGTCTGCAGACGATTCCAAAGGAACAGGTGCTGCAGTTCGCGCCCTTCGAGGGCCTGCAGATGGACCAGATCCAGCTGCCCGCCTCGCAGGCCGAACGGACGCGGGCGCGCGCTGAACTGCTGGCCTGTCCGTTCCTGGGTTTCGATACCGAAGTCAAACCGACATTCACGGCCGGCGAGCCCTTGCGCGGGCCGGATGTGGTGCAGTTCGCCACTGGTACGGCGGCCTATGTGTTCCAGATGCACGACGCCGACAACGCGCAACTGGTCAGCGACATCCTGACGGCACGCGCCGTGGTGAAGGTCGGATTCGACCTGCGCAGCGACCAGAAGCAGCTGATGCATCTGCTGCGCGTGTACGCGCAGCCGCTGTTGGACCTCGATTTCGTGTTCAGCGGGCGCGGGTATCCGCGCTCGATCGGCGTCAAGGCGGCGATTGCGCTGCTTTTTCAACGCCAGTTGCTGAAATCCAAACGCGTCACCACGTCGAACTGGTCCAAGCAGCCGCTGGAGCCACGCCAGATCCTGTATGCGGCCAACGACGCTTTCGCGGCCTGGGCCGTGCTCGATGCCTTGGGCTTGCCGATGGATCAGTTACCGGTGTGGTACGGCGACGCCGACCAAGTGCCGGTCAAGGCGTCGAGCGCCCGTGACGCCCGGGCCTAGCCGCTGACGCGCCGGCTTACTGGCGCACGCACTGCATCACATTGCCGTTCCTGGCCACGTCGCCGACCTCGGTAATGGCGCAGGACATGGCGCCGCACATGCAATGCGCAATCCTGCTGGCCATGCCCGGTATTGGCGTGGGCGCTGAACACTGGCAGGCTGGCGCGGACATCGGGTTTTGCGCCTGCGCCGGATTGCCGCGCAACAACAACGCGACGCCAGCGGCGCCCAGCAGCAGCGCAGCCATGCTGGCCAGGCGCACGACGGTGGATTGTTTGAACAGGTGGGGCATGGTCAGATCTCCTTGCAGGTCAACATCCGGTTGCCAGAACCGTACCCAATCACGCTACCACGATCATGGGCTGCGCGCGTGATCTGCGGCGCTGCGTCAATGCCGGCTACACGGCGCGGACCGACGCTCAATCGAGCGCCACCTGCGCCTGGCTCGATTCGAGCAGCCAGGCCTGGAATAGCGCGACCACGGCACTGTGCGCGGGCGCGCGTTGCGCCGCCTCGCGCGGCTCGATAAACCAGTAGCCATGCCGGGAGGTCAATGCATGCTGGTCGAGCCGACGCAAGCGATGTTCGGCCAGTTCGTGCGCCACCATTGGCGCATCGACCACGGCAATGCCGGCGCCAGAGACAGCGGCATTGATGGCCTGGTCCATGGTCGAGAAGGCAATGCCCGGCCGGGCGTCGATGTCGCGGATGCCCAGCGATGCCAGCCAGCTTTCCCACAGTGGCAGGCGCAGGTTGTTGTCCGCCAGCACATGGAGCAGGGTCGCACCGTGCAGGCCGGGTGGCCCGCCGTCCTGCCACAGCTGCGGGCTGGCCACGGCCACATACTGCTCCTGGCGAAGCAGGCGGCAATCGGCTTTGCTCCAGGGCTGATCCAGGAACATCACCAGGCAATCGTATTGCTGTGCCTCGCGCAAGGTCGCCACGGCGTTGGTGGTGATGGTCAGGTCGATGTCCGGGTGGCGGGCGCGAAACGCGCGCAGCCGCGGCGCCAGCCAGCGCGAGGCAAAGGTCGCGGGCACGTTGACCGCAATGCGCTGGCGCGCGCCCAGATAGCCGATCTGCTCGACCGCATCGGCGATGGTGCCGAAAGCGGCATCCAGGCTTTGCGCCAGCAAGCTGCCAGCCGGCGTCAACGCCAGACCCTTTTGCTGGCGCACGAACACCGTCTTGCCCAGCCAGTCTTCCAGTTGTCGGATCTGGCGGCTGATGGCGCCCTGCGTCACATGCAAGGCCTCGCCGGCGCGGGTGAAGCTTCCGGTGCGCACCGCCGCGTCGAAGGCGCGCAGCGCGGTCAGGGGTGGCAGGCGCTTCATGGCTCTGGCATTGGCCGCCGTATCGACGCCGTTGGCTGTGCGCCCGGCGCTCAGGGTACGACGCCGTCGATCATCAGCACCAGCTTGCCGGATCCGACGTCGACCGGACCGATCTGGCCCGTCAGGTCGCCGCTGCGGGGCGTAGCGTCGCCGCTGGGCGAGATGCGCGCGCCGACTATCACCTGGCGCACGCCTGAGATTCGCAATTGCGGCGCCATCGCGCTGCTGTCGTCAAGCGTGAAAGCAAACGGCAGATCGCCGGCAGGTCGCTTGATGATGGCCAGCGGCATACGCGATCCTTCGGCAGCGCGCGCAAAAATGAACACGGTGTCACCCGGTCGAACCCGTTTGGACAGCACCTCGGTGACCTGCACTTCACCGCTGACCTGGGCGCTCGCCGCTGGCGCCGGTTTGGCTGCCTTGGCCGTGCCGGCTACGGTCTGCGGCAGCGCCTTGTCGACCGCTGCGGTTTGCTGCTGGCCGCTTTCAGCGGCGGCCGCGCGCGCCTGCTGCAGGC
>JBBKVW010000276.1:0-8161 GCA_037968655.1 Burkholderiaceae bacterium | reverse complement strand
CTCCATGACCGCCAGCGTCCCTGCCCCCAGGCTGGCGTCGTAGTCGCGCAGGGCCTTGCCGGTGTGCGAACTGGGGTGCTGGCGCAGGTCGTCCGGCGTGCCGACCGCCACCACCTCGCCGCCGGCATCGCCGCCCTCGGGGCCCAGGTCGATCAGCCAGTCGCTGGCGCGGATAACATCCAGGTTGTGCTCGATCACCAGCAGCGAATGCCCTGCGCCCTGCAACTTGCGCAGGGCGCGCATCAGCTTGGCGATGTCGTCGAAATGCAGTCCGGTGGTCGGCTCGTCGAACATGAACAGGCTGCCATGGCGTGCCACCGGCTGGCGGCTGGAACTGCCATCGCGCGCTGCCTGCGCCAGATAGCCGGCCAGCTTGAGGCGTTGCGCCTCGCCGCCGGAGAGCGTCGGCACTGGTTGGCCGAGCTTCACATATTCCAGTCCCACATCGACGATAGGCTGCAGGGCCCGGATCACGTCGCGGTCGTTGGCAAACAGATTGGCCGCCTCACTAACGGTAAGGTTCAGCACCTCGGCGACGTTCATGCTGATCAGGCGTGCCGGTACGGCTGGCGCGCGTCGGACCAGGGTCGGATTCTCAATCGGCTTGTGCTGCCCCGGGTCGGTCGCCGCGCCAGCAGCGGGTGCTGCCTTTCCAAGTGCCGTTGCGGACGGCGCGCCGAGCAACTGCGTCGCAGCAGCGGCCACCGGCAGCATGCGGTCGATCCGCACCTCCAGCACTTCCGGCCGATAGCGTTTGCCGTCGCAGTCCGGGCAACGCAAATAGACGTCACTCAGAAACTGCATCTCGACATGCTCGAAGCCGGAGCCGCCGCAGGTGGCGCAGCGGCCGTCGCCGCTGTTGAAGCTGAACTTGGACGCGGTGTAGCCGCGCTGGCGCGACAACGCCGCATTGGCGAATATTTCGCGGATCGCGTCCCAGGCGCCGACATAGCTGACCGGATTGGAACGCGCCGTCTTGCCGATCGGTGACTGGTCGACGAACACCACGTCGGCCAGCAGTTCGGCGCCGAGCAGTCGCTCGTGCTGGCCGGGCGCTTCGGTGGAGCGGCCGAAATGGCGCATCAATGCGGGCGCCAGCACGTCCTGCACCAGCGTCGATTTGCCCGAACCACTGACCCCGGTCACGCACACCAGATGTCCGAGCGGGATCTCGACCGACACATTCTTCAGGTTGTGTTCGCATACGCCCTCCAGCAGCAGCCGCGGCGCATTGGCCGCCACCGGGCGCTGGAACCCCATGCCGACCTGCTTGCGGCCGCCGAGGTAGGCGCCGGTCAGGGTGTCGGCACGGCGCAAGTCCTGTGTCGTGCCGTCGAACACGATCTGCCCGCCGCGCTCGCCCGGCCCCGGCCCCATGTCCAGCATGCGATCGGCGGCCATCATCACTGCCGGGTCATGCTCGACCACCACCAGCGTGTTGCCGGCATCGCGCAGGCGCTGCATCGCCACGATGATGCGGTGCATGTCGCGCGGATGCAGGCCGATGCTGGGCTCGTCCAGCACGAACAGAGTATTGACCAGCGAAGTGCCCAGTGCCGTGGTCAGGTTGATGCGCTGCACCTCGCCGCCCGACAGGGTACGGCTCTGGCGGTCCAGGCTCAGGTAGCCGATGCCGACTTCGACCAGGTAGCGCAGGCGGGTCGTGATCTCTTCGTACAGCAGTTTGAGCGCCTTGGTCTCGGCATGTCCGTGCGTGGGCGCGGCGTCGGAGCCAGCGGCTTGCCCCGGCGCTGCGCTGGCGCCGGTAGATTGCATGCCCGCGCCCGAGCCCGCCGGGTCATGCGCTGCCGCCGCATCGGACAGGCGATCAAAAAATTTCCGCAGCCGATCGATCGGCAGCAGCATCAGATCGTGCAGACACAGCCCCGGCAAGGCTTCCAGCTGTTCGCGCGACCAGGCCACGCCGCTCGGCATGCAACGCCGGACCGGATCCATCACCGCGTCGGCGTCGGCCTTGCTGCCAATGCGCCACAGCAGGCTCTCGGTCTTGAGGCGGGCGCCGGCACAGGTCGGACAGGGCGTGTAGCTGCGGTACTTGGACAACAGCACCCGGATGTGCATCTTGTAGGCCTTGGTCTCCAGGTACTCGAAAAAGCGCCGCACGCCAAACCAGTGCTGGTTCCATTTGCCGTTCCAGTTCGGCGAGCCGTCGATCACCCAGTGCTGGTGCTCGGCGCTGAGCTTGTTCCAGGGCGTGTCGCGCGGAATGCCCGCGTCTTCGGCATGGCGCATCAGGTCGTCCTGGCATTCCTGCCAGGCCGGCGTCTGCATCGGCTTGATGGCGCCCGAGCGCAGCGTCAGCTTGGGGTTCGGTATCACCAGGCCGTAGTCGACGCCGATGACGCGGCCAAAACCGCGGCAGGCCTCGCAGGCTCCGACCGCCGAGTTGAACGAGAACGCCGACGCGATCGGGTCGGTGTAGCGCAGATCGCTGTCAGGGCAATGCAGGCCGGTGGAGAACTTCCAGACTCGCGACTCGGCCTCGCCCTCGCCCAGCGCATAGACGCTGATGCGCCCGCTGCCGCGCTTGAGCGCGACTTCGATCGCCTCCATCACCCTTACCCGCTCGGTATTGCCCAACCGGAAGCGGTCGGCCACCACGTCAAGCAACTTGCGCCGAACCGGCGCAGTCACGGTTATATCGGCCTTGCGCATGTCGGCGCCTTTGGCCTTCTTTGTACCGGCCGCTTGTGATTTCGGGACTTCGCCAGTTGCCGTCACCTCGACCTCGCGCTCGGCCTGCACCCTTGTATAGCCGCTGACCGACAACCACTGGGCGATCTCTTCGGCGCTGGTGTCCAGCGGCAATTCGACCGGAAAGGTGACCACCAGGCGTGGATCGCCCTGCGCCGCCAATGCCTGCAGTTGCGCAAGGATGGTCTCGGGGCTGTCGTGGCGAACCGGCTGTGCCGTCGCCTTGTCAAACAGCTGGGCGGCGCGCGCGAACAAGAGCTTCAGGTGGTCGTTGAGCTCGGTCATGGTGCCGACCGTGGAACGCGAGGAGCGCACCGGGTTGGTCTGGTCGATCGCGATCGCCGGCGGCACGCCCTCGACCTTGTCCACTGCCGGCTTGTCCATGCGGTCCAGAAACTGGCGCGCATAGGCCGAGAAGGTCTCCACATAGCGCCGCTGCCCTTCGGCATACAGGGTGTCGAACACCAGGCTGGATTTGCCCGATCCGCTGGGACCGGTGACGACCGTCATTTCACCGGTGCGGATATCCAGATCGAGATTCTTCAGATTGTGCTGGCGCGCTCCGCGAATGCGGATGGTTCCCTGGGGCATGGTTGGCTGCTTTCTGCAATAGGCCAAACATTCTAGATAGCGGGCTGCAGGTCGCACGGCGCACGGTCATTGCGAATCCGGCGCCGACGAAGAAGTGCAAAAACAATAGCGGCGCGCGTCTGTCGGCTCCCAGCAACAGCGCGCAGACGGTCGGTCGCGCAAGCGCTATCTCGTTCGACGCCCGCGCTTATAGTGCGCGCAGGAGGCGTTTTCTCGATGTCGGACAAGCAGGCAACTCAACAGGCACGGCTCAAGCCCGTCAGAAAGACGGGTTGGTTTTCCGGGCTACTGTGGATCAGCATTTTTGCGCTGACGATCATCACTATGGGTTGGGTGACACGGCTTGAATCCGATCAGACGCTGCACCAGGACGCCGAACTGACGGCTCAGCGTTGGACCCGTGCCATTGCCGGCCTGGAAGCCGAGCCCGAACGGCTGTTTGGCAATCAGGCCCTTGACCCCCAAACCCGGCTGCGTCTGTCACGGCTCAATGAACAAAGCGGCGTATTCGGCTTCTGGCTATTCGACCTTGGCGGCAAGCTGGTGCGCAATTCGAACGAAGCCGGGCAGCCTGGCACTGCCCGCCAGAGCGCACTGGGCAAAATGGCCTTGCCCGCGATGGACGGGCCC
Organism: Burkholderiaceae bacterium; assembly: GCA_037968655.1. GTDB lineage: Bacteria > Pseudomonadota > Gammaproteobacteria > Burkholderiales > Burkholderiaceae_C > CAISIP01. The sequence continues at coordinate 4,225 of JBBKVW010000276.1, read as the reverse complement.
CTGCGCACTGCGCTGCTGGGCGGCCTGCCCCAGACGCAGATCAGCCGGGCCGCCATCGCGAACGGGCCACAGGTCTATGCGGTGGTCGACGTCGCGGTGCTGCATCAGGGCCGTCCGATCGGTCTGGCACGCATCGTCGTCGACGAAACCCAACGCGCTGACGCCGCCGACGAAGGCCTGCTGCGCATCGCCATGGTGGTGTCGCTATTGCTGGCAGCCATCGGAGCGCTGGCCTTGTACCAGCACCTGGTCAGCCGCAGAAAGCAGCACAGCTCCGACGCGCATCTGCGCTACCTCGCGGCACATGACGCGCTGAGCGGCGCGCTCAATCGCGCCAGCCTGATAGCCGCCCTGACGCGCGAAGTGGCACGTAGCGGTAGTCGCAAGCCGGCCATCGCCTTGCTGCGCATTGACCTGGACCGCTTCAAGGACATCAACGACGCCTTTGGCCATGCCATCGGTGACGCCGCACTCAAGGCCACGACCGAGCGGCTGGCTGCCTGCCTGGGTTCCAAGGACAAGCTGGCACGCCTGGAAGGTGACGAGTTTGCGATCCTGCTGGTCGGCCCAGGCTCGCGCGAGGCGGTGCTGCCAATCGCGCGGGCGGTGCAACACGCGCTGGCGCAACCGATGGATGTATCGGGCCATCATGTGCGCTGCAATGGCAGCACCGGCATCGCCCTGCCGGGCGACGCTGCCGTGACGGCGGACGAACTGATGAGCCATGCCGAACTGGCGCTGTTTCGCGCCAAGAGCGGTGGCCGGGGCAACTTCGTTTTTCACGACCCGGAACGCGACCGTGAAGTGATCGCCCAACGGGCCTTGACGCGCGACCTGCGCACGGCGTTGGCTCAGGGCGAACTGTCGGTCTATTACCAGCCCCTGTTTGACAACGACGGCCAGACGCTGGTGGGCTATGAGGCGTTGCTGCGCTGGTGCCATGCCGCGCAGGGCGATGTGCCGCCGGCAGTGTTTGTGCCGCTGGCCGAGGCGGCCGAGTTGATCGACGAAATCGGCCTGTGGGTGCTGCGCCAGGCCTGTTCCGATGCCAGCCAATGGCCAGGTGCACTGAGTGTGGCTGTCAACCTGTCGGCCAACCAGTTTGCCAGCGGCGCGCTGGTGCGCCAGGTGGCCCGCGCGCTGGCAGACGCCGGCCTCGAGGCCGACCGGCTCTGCCTGGAAATCACCGAGTCGGTGCTGCTCAACAATTCAGAGCAGGTGATGAAGACACTGCGCAAGCTGGGCGCGCTCGGCGTGTCAATTGCCATGGACGACTTCGGCACCGGATTTTCCAGCCTGGCCTACCTGTGGCGATTCCCGTTCGACAAGATCAAGATCGACCAGGTTTTCACGAAGAACATGGTGGATGACCCCAAGGTAGCGATGATCGTGCGCTCCATCGTCATGCTGGCGCATTCGCTGGAGATCCGGATCAACGCCGAGGGTGTGGAAACCGTCGAACAACTCGCGTTGCTGCAGGACCTGGGCTGCCACGAACTGCAGGGTTTTCTGCTTGGGCGCCCCGGCCCGGTTGCCAGCCTGTCCCACGCGGGCCATGACCCCAGCCAGGGCCATGCGCGCCCCCGTGGCGAGTCGCGCGAATCGCTTTTTGCCACCATCGCGATGGATCTGCCACACCATCACCACGGCTAGCCGTGGCGCACAATGGCCAGGCCGGTACTGCCTGGCAGCGCCTGCGCCATCCGTGTTGAACTTTCAGGGGCTAATCTATGCAATACCGTCTTTTGGGCCGCACCGGCATGTTTGTCTCGGAGTTGTGCATGGGCACCATGACATTCGGCGGTGTATCGGGCCTGTGGAAAATTGTCGGCGGACTGGACCAGGGCGCGTCCACCGCGCTGGTCAAGCAGGCCTTTGACGCCGGCGTCAATTTCTTCGACACCGCCAATGTCTATGGCCTGGGCGATTCCGAAACGATCACCGGCCAGGCCATCCGCCAACTGGGCCTGCCGCGCGACGAACTGGTGGTCGCCACCAAGGCCTACGGCACGATGCAGGACAAGGTCGTGAACGCCGGTGGCCAGTCGCGCTACCACCTGATGCACCAGCTCGACTCCAGCCTCAAGCGCCTGCAACTGGACCATATCGACCTGTACCAGATGCACGGCTATGACCCGCTGACGCCGCTGGACGAGGTACTGGACACGCTCAACGACATGGTGCGCTCGGGCAAGGTGCGCTATATCGGCCTGTGCAACATGGCCGCCTGGCAGATCATGAAGGGGCTGGGCATTTCGACGCAGCGCAATCTGGCGCGTTTCGAGAGCGTGCAGGCCTACTACACCGTGGCCGGGCGCGACCTGGAACGCGAGGTGGTGCCGCTGCTGCAGGACCAGCAGCTCGGGTTGATGGTCTGGAGCCCGCTGGCCGGCGGCCTGCTGAGTGGAAAATTCAATGCCGATGGAACCGGCTCGGACGGCTCACGCCGGACCAGTTTCGATTTCCCGCCGGTCGACAAGCCACGCGCGTTTCGCTGCGTCGAGGCAATGCGCGGCATTGCCCAGCGCCACGAAGCGACGGTGGCCCAGGTCGCGTTGGCCTGGCTGCTGGCACGCCCTTGCGTGAGCACCGTCATCATGGGCGCCAAGACGTCCGCGCAACTGGCCGACAACCTCGGCGCGGCCAGATTGAAACTGGATGCAGACGACATTCAGGCGCTGGATGATGTCAGCGCATTGGCGCCCGAATATCCGGGCTGGATGTTGCAGCGCCAGGGAGGTCCGCGGCTGCAGCCACCGGTTCGGGAATAGACCGGGGCGCAAACTCGACTCCGCAGTTCGGGTTCATGCCGCTGGACGGTCACAGTTGCTGACATCCCGACGCGGCCGGGCATCGGCCTGCGGGCCTACGCATCGCCGATAATGCGCGCTGGCGATGCCGCTGGCATTGCCCTTGTTGACACTGGTCTGGTTTCTGGGGTGCTTCGATTCGGTTCGCGCGGTCCGGTTCTCTTTTAGTTGTCTTTTGATTCCTGCGCTGTCCTGATTGCCCTAGAACGTGTACTGCCAATCCGGTTTCACCCACACCCTGCCCTATTTTGCGACCAAGCCCATGTGCAGCCTGGGCGGGCTTCCACGCACACCCAGGGTCGATGCCGGCAAGGCGGGAGCGGCCTGCAAATGACCGTGGCCCCGTCCTTGTCCATGCCAAAGCCAGAAAGATCCATGCAGCGCAGCACCTCCCCCTTCGATATCAAAAGCGCGTCCATCACCGGGCTGGCCCTGGTGCTGAAAACCACCGACATCGAAACCATTGCCGCCGAACTGGCAACCCGGGTCCAGGACGCCGGTGACCTGTTTCGCAATGCACCGGTGCTGATCGACGTCTCGCAACTGGTGGATGAAGGTGTCACCGTTGCCGTGGCGCTGGAAGCCCTGATTCAGTTGTTGAGCAGTCACGGGATGCAGGCCGTTGGCATCGTCGGCGCTGAGGGCGATCTGCTGGAGCATGCAAACAACCTGGGTCTGGTGGAAGAGCTCGACATCCGGCCGCGCCGGCGGGCCAACGCGAGCGCGCCAGGCCCTGTCAGCGCGGCTAGTCCTGCGAGCCCCGCCGATTCGGCAAGGGCGTCCGTATCCGCAGACGAAGCGCCCGCAACCGCGATGACAGATGCAGACTCCACCCAGGAAAGCCTGTTCGGGCAAGAGTCGGCCGCTGTCACGCCACTGCCTGTGGGGACGCCGTCCGTCGCTACGCCAACGGCAGTGACGCAGACTGCCGTCGACATCGAAGCCAGGATGCAGACTGCCGTGCAACACGCCATTGCCGGCCTGGCCGCGCCGACCATGGTGATCGAAAAGCCGCTGCGCTCGGGCCAGCGCGTCTACGCCCGAGGCGGCGACCTGGTGGTGCTGGGCGTGGTCAGCCACGGCGCGGAAATCATTGCCGACGGAAACATCCATGTCTACGGCCCGCTGCGCGGTCGCGCGATCGCCGGCGCCAATGGTGATGCTGACGCACGGATATTCGCGTCGGCGATGGAACCCGAGTTGATATCGATTGCGGGGACCTACCGGACAACCGACAAGCCCCTGTCCGCGGACGTACTGGGCAAACCGGCCCTGGCACGGCTGGACGGCGACAAATTATTGATACAGGCGCTGAAGAACTGACGCCGCGATTACGTACCAACAGGATCAGAACCGCCCGGCATGCGTGCCTGGGCAAGCAGCAATTCAAGAAAGGAACAATACAGATGACACGC
>JBBKVW010000275.1:0-10011 GCA_037968655.1 Burkholderiaceae bacterium | reverse complement strand
GTGCCATGGGTCGATCTCCTGCTGGCGGTAGGGGGCTGGGTTGGCCAGTTGCAATCAGTATCCCACTGCAGCTTTTGCACCGGTGTCGTGTGGCTCGGAGCCAGCCAGGGACGATTCAGTGAGGGGCTGGATATGCATCGTCAATCGGTATGCAGCCAGCGTTCGAGCGCGGCCGCGACAGCCAACGGCCGCTCCATCGGCGCCATGTGGCCGGCTTGCTCGACCACGACCAACTCGGCGTTGGCGACGAGCGCCTGCATGGCCTCGTGCTGCGACACCGGCGCCCAGCTGTCCTGGCGGCCGCACAACACCAGCGTCGGCACGCGGATCGCGCGCAGCACATCGCTGGCGTCGGGCCGCTGCAGCAGCGCGCGAATCTGGCGTTCGAAGGCATCGGCGTCCTTGCGTTCGAACATGGCCAGGATGCGCTCGAGCAGCACTGCATCGGCCAGTCGCGCCGGATGCACCATGCCCTGCACCCATGCCGTCGCCATTGCCCGCACGCCCTGGCTGCGGGCAATCTCCAACAAGGCCTGGCGCTTGTGCGCCTCGTCGTCGCCCGGTGCGCCGGGCGCGCGCGCCAGGTAGCCGGTGTCCAGCAACGCTATCCGGCTCACGCGCGCGGGCTCCAGGCGCAGCATTTCCAACGCGACGCGGGCGCCCATCGAATGGCCCGCCAGGGCAAACCGGGGCGGTGCTGCCCGCAACAGCTGTTGCGCCATGGCGGGCAGGCTGTCGGCATCGCCCGGGCCGACCACCGCGCAGTCGCTGATCGCAGACAGGGACGGCAATAGCGGCTGCCACACCGCTTTGTCGCACATCAGGCCCGGAATCAGCAGGAGCGGCTCACGCGTCATCGGGGCTCCGTCGCAACGACAGTTGCAAGCGCCAGCCCAGCATGAACAGGTGAAGCTCCTGCGGCTGATGCGCAAGTTGGTGCGGCTGCAATCGACCTTGCAGGGTTCTCAGGCCCCGCATGCATCGTCACCGGCAGATGCTTGCGCCGGGTTAGTGAACCCGTATAGTGAATCACGTTCGGTATGCGAAATAGACAAGTTTCCACTGATTTCCCCATTCGGGCAAAGGAGCCAATCCATGTTCCCCGTCAACACCTGGTACGTAGCCTGTTCGGCCGAGGAAATCGATGTCAAGCCGCTGGGTCGCACGATCTGCAATCAGAACATGGTTTTCTACCGTGCTGTCGAAGGCCAGGTCGCCGGGTTGGAGGACTATTGCCCGCACCGGGGCACGCCGCTGTCGCTCGGAACCGTTCGCGAAGGCACGCTGGTATGCGGCTACCACGGGCTGGAGATGGGCTGCGACGGCAAGACGATCGCCATGCCAGGACAGCGCGTCGGCGGATTTCCGGCTATTCGCAGCTACCCCGTCCAGGAGCGCTACGGCTTCATCTGGGTCTGGCCCGGCGACAAGGACGAGGCCGACGCCGCGCTGATCCCGCATCTCGAGTGGTACGACAACCCGGCCTGGGCATACGGCGGAGGGCTCTACCACGTCAAGGCCGACTATCGACTGATGGTCGACAACCTGATGGACCTCACCCATGAGACCTATGTGCACGCCAGCAGCATCGGCCAGCAGGAAATCGACGAGACGCCATGCAGGACAAAACTGGATGGTGACACCATCGTCACCAGCCGTTTCATGGAAAACATCATGGCGCCGCCGTTCTGGAGGGCGGCGCTGCGCGGCAACCACCTGGCTGACGACGTGCCGGTCGACAGGTGGCAGATCTGCCGCTTCAATCTGCCGAGCCAGGTGATGATCGAGGTTGGCGTCGCACATGCCGGCCATGGCGGCGTCGACGCGCCGCCCGAGCACAAGGTCTACAGCGTCGTGGTCGACTTCATCACGCCCGAGTCCGATACCAGCATGTGGTATTTCTGGGGCCTGGCGCGCAAGTTCAACCCGGGCGACAAGGCGCTCACCGCGCAAATCCGCGAAAGCCAGGGCAAGATTTTCGCGGAGGACCTGCAGATGCTCGAACGCCAGCAGCGCAATCTCACCGCCAATCCGCAGCGCAAGCTGATGAGTCTGAACATCGACGCTGGTGGCGTTCAGGCGCGCAGGCTGATCGAGCGCTGCATTGCCGCTGAAAAGGCGCAGGCCGAGCAGATCGCGTGCTGAGCCGCCCGTGCCACGCCAAGGGCGTCGCGTGCAGCCCGCACGACGGTGTCACCGGATATTGCCGGTGCAGTAGCCTGAGCCGTTGGGGCAGATGGCATATCGGGGTCAGCAGGTTCGACCCGTTATTGGAAGGGATTGGCGGTTGCAAACCACAACCCGATGCCGGTGGCGATGATGAAGGCGCCGTCGGTCACACCCACCGCCAGAAAATACTTGCTCTGCAGTTCCGGTGCCAGTTCAGGCTGGCGCGCCACGCTCTCCAATAGTTTCATGCTGGCAAGCCCAATGCCTATGCACGAGCCGAAAGCGGGAATGCCGATCAGCAGTGCAACGGCCAGGGGAAGAAGTTCGTTCGATGGCATGGCTTGGTCCTTTCGTTTGCTGCCTGCCACGACCGCTGCCGTGGCAATGCCAGTGTCGGACGATGGAGTCAGCGTGTCGATTACCTTCCAGGTAATGTGCCTGCCGAAATTTCCACGCAGTTGCGTAGAACTCAGCGTCGCTTGCGGGCCAACTCGTATTTGCGCCAGTAGTCGAACTCCTCGACATGCAGTTCGATGTCCACATCCATCACGCGTGTCTGCAGCCGCTGCTGCACGTCTGCCACCGCCCGGTTGTAAATGGTCGGGCCGATCTCGTCCAGGAAATAGCCGAGCAGCGCGCCTGCGGCGATGTTGCCGATGCGCTCATCCATGTGCTCGGAAAAATAGCGCTCGATCGAGCTGACCGCGCGTTTACGGTCTTCTTCGCCAATCTGGATCTGCATGGTGCGTGGCTCCATTCGGATGAAACATCAACCTGGGCCAGACAGGGACCTTGGGCCCATCATTGCGGCATCAGGGCAAGCGGCGCCGCCGGCGCTTGAACCAGGTCCAGCAATACCATACCAGGGCGATCAGGGCATAAGACAGCAGTCCCATCAAGGTGGCGATGATGGCAAGGCCCAGCAGCAAAGGCTTGCCAATCGATTGCATGCGTTGCCACAGATGCACATCTTCCTTTGGCAGTCCTGCGGCGTGCAACTCGTGTGCTGCCGCCTCGGTCTGAACCTGTTTGTCCGGCTTGTCCGGCTCGCCAGTGATCCAGTGCCCGAGCTTGTAGGCAGCGTAATAGAGCGGTCCGAAGGTCAGTGGATTGGTGATCAGGGTACTGACAGCGGCGGCCGGCACGTTGGCCCGCAGCACGACCGCTGCGGCTACCGAAAGCGGGATCTGCGCCACCGGAACCAGCAGGCCGAAAAATATTCCCAGCGCAACGCCCATCGCGACACCGCGGCGTGACCAGCGCCACAGGCGTGGCCGGCGCAGCAGCGGCCCGAGCCAACGCAGCCAGCGGTTGTCGTGGATCTGCGCGCGGGTGGGAATCAGCGTGCGCAGGCGTTCACGCCACTGCATCAATTGCTCCCATCGCCATGGTGGGGCAATTGACGCGCTGCTGCAGGCATCTGAAGGCCGAGAATGGTCCGGCCTGACGCACAGGGCAAGCCTGGGCTGCAATCTGGTGACGGTGATTTGATGGCGATGTCCGTTGGCATGCGAGGTGTTGCAAGTGAATGAGCATGAAAATAGTTGGTGCTGATGGCAAGCAACATCCATTGTCGTGTCAGGTCCTGTTGCTTGAAGGACGCCGACGGCTTTCGACAGTAGGCGTCAGCCCATATTCTCGATTCCCATTGTTCATGAAGGTCAATCAAGTCTCTGGTCGGGCAGGCATGTTAGGGTTGTTCAAGCGGCTCTTTGCCTGTCTAAGGAGGAACGGATGGCCGATAACGTACGAAAGCCGGGCGATGACTACCGATCGCGTAGTTCTGGGGCACTGATCGGCGGTTTCCACCCTCTTACGCAGCGTTGCTTTGCAGTGGTGCTTGCGGGTGGGCGTGGCAGCCGATTGCATAACCTGACCGACTGGCGTGCCAAGCCGGCGGTTCCCTTTGGCGGCAATCTGAAGATCATCGACTTTCCGCTCAGCAACTGCGTCAATTCGGGAATCCGTCGCATCGCCGTACTGACGCAATACAAGGCCCAGAGCCTGATCCGGCATATCGAGCGTGGCTGGAGTTTTCTCTCGCCCAGTCTGGGCGAGTTCATCGATGTCGCTCCGGCCCAGCAGCGCCTGGGCCAGGCCTGGTACAGCGGCACTGCGGATGCGGTATTTCAGAACCTGAATCTGCTGCGCGATGCAGGCGCTGAATTCGTGCTGATCCTGGCCGGCGATCATGTCTACAAGATGGACTATGCCGCGATGCTGACCGACCATGTGGCGCAAGGTGCCGACGTAACCCTGGCCTGCGTCGAAGTGCCACTGTCCGAGTCCGCGCATTTTGGCGTCATTACGGTTGGCCAGGATGCGCAGGTGACGGCGTTCGACGAAAAACCCCAGCATCCCAAGCCAATGCCCGGATCGTCGGAGCGCGTGCTCGCCAGCATGGGCATCTATGTCTTCAACCTGGATTTCCTGTGCGAGCAACTGGCCCGCGATGCCGCTGACCCAGACTCAAGCCATGATTTTGGCAAGGACCTGCTGCCAAACCTGGTGGCCAGCCATCGGGTGGTGGCGCACCGATTCGCCGACAGCTGTGTCAACCTGGTAGGCGAACATCCGTACTGGCGCGACGTGGGAACCATCGACGCGTACTGGGAGGCCAACATGGATCTCACCAGGGTGGTGCCCGAGCTCAATTTGTACGACGACCAGTGGCCGATCCTGAGCCAGCAGCCGCAACTGCCGGCCGCCAAGTTCGTGTTCGACGAAGAAACGCGGCGCGGATCGGCGGTCGCGTCGCTGGTTTCGAGCGGCTGCATCGTCAGCGGTGCCACTGTGCGTCGCTCTATCCTGTTTGCCAAGGTACGCGTCGGCGAACACAGCCTGATCGAGGACTCACTGGTGTTGCCGGACGTGGTGATCGGTCGCCATGTGCAGTTGCGCAAGGTCGTGGTGGACAAGCGCTGCAAGTTGCCCGATGGATTTTGCGCCGGGCTCGATGCGGCCCATGACAGCGCGCGCTTTCACGTCACGAGGCAAGGCGTGACGCTGATCACGGCCGGGATGCTGGGCCAGGCCCAGGACGGGTATATCAACGGCGCGAGCGAAGACTCGGGATTTGCCCAGCTCGCACCTTGAGGCCAGGACCGTGGCGCTATGGCGGCCCCGGCCAGAGGTTCAAATGGCCAGGCGCATCGGCCGGGCAAACACCGAGTTGGCTGCGATCACGATCATGCGCTCGCGCGGGCCTACGCCCTTGGCAGTGGACAAACGAGCCGGCTTGCCGGGCTTGGCCGCAGTCCGGTCCCTGTTCGGGCCCAGGGCGGTGTCCAGGGAAACTTCAGCCAGCTGCTGCAACATGGTTTGCTCCAGCGCGATGCACCATTCAGAGCCAATCCTGTGACCGCTTCGCGGGCGGTCCGAGAACGAGCGATGTCCGGGCTCTGCAGATGCGCCGTCGTCATCCGCTGCACTCACGATGTCGGCCAGCGAAATCTCCTTGGTCTCGCGTGCCAGCAGGTAGCCGCCGCCCGGCCCGCGCATGCCTGTTACAAGGCCATTGCGGCGCAAGCGGCCAAACAACAGGTCCAGATAGGAGGGTGACACCTGTTGGCGGGCGCTGATGGCAGACAAGGGCACCGGGCCCTGACCCTGGTGCAGGGCAAGATCCATCATGGCGACGACCGCGAGGCGGCATTTGGGAGGTATGTGCATGGCAATTCCTTGGCGGGTATTCAATTCGACTCTTGTTGCGGGCGCTGGTTCACCGGGCTGCGCTGGCTGACGCTGCGATGGGGGCTGCTGTGTTTCCAGCAAGGCCAAGCCCTTCAACTGGCAGGTCGAGCGCTGCCGGCAGGCTGGGACGTTCACGCCCGAAGCGATGACGCTCAAGCTGCTTGGCCACAGTGCGTGATGCCCGGTCGCTGGCGCGGTCGATCACGGCGTAGAGTTCAGGACCACAGTCCATGATCACGACCTGCGGTGCGTCGATCAAATGCACTTGCAGTCGGCAGAACTTGTCCGGGCCGCCGCGCGGCCCGTTCTCGTCGCCCAGTCGCACCACGACGCGCGTGACGCGGTCAGCATGGCGGGTCAGCGCGAAGCCGAGCCGGCGCCGGCAATGGCTGGAAATGGAATCGGTACAAGGGAAATGCAGGCTCTGGATGTCGAACAACATGATTACTCCCGAGGTTGGTTGCCAAACGATGACAGAACCAGTCTGCCTGCTTCAACAATGCTTGTAAACTCGAATTAAATATTCGTTCAGTTCGAAAAAAACTGATGATTAAAAGGGATTTGCAACCCGGTTGCGCCATGAACTACAAGCACCTTTTTTACTTCCTGCAAGTCGCCCGGGCCGGCAGCGTGGCCCGCGCCAGCGAGCAGATTCACGTCACACCGCAGACCATCAGCGGGCAAATCCAGTTGCTGGAAGACGCGCTTGGCAGCCCCCTGTTCAGCAAGAGCGGGCGCGGACTGGCCTTGACCGAGGCCGGAAGGCTGGCGTTGGGCTATGCGGAAGACATCTTTTCGATGGGCGCTGAACTCGAGCAAGCCGTTCGCGAGCATCCACGCAATCGTCCGGCGCTGGAGTTTCGCGTCGGCGTTGCCGACGCGCTGCCCAAACCGATTGCCTACCGCCTGGTCGAACCGGCGACCCGGCTGGAGGAGCCGGTACGCCTGGTCTGTCGCGAATGGAAGCTGGAAAGCCTGCTGGCAGAACTGGCCCTGCACCGCCTGGACCTGGTGCTGTCGGATGCGCCGATTCCGCCGTCGGTCAGCGTCAAGGCCTTCAGCCACCAGCTGGGCGCGTCAGGCCAGAGCTTCTTTGCGGCGCCGGCCTTGGCGGCGCGCATCGCCGGACAGTTCCCCGAAAGCCTGGACGGTGCCCCGATGCTGATGCCGGCGCAGGACTCTGCGACCGGTCAGAAACTGCAGGCCTGGTTCCAGGCCCGCGCGCTGCATCCACGGGTAGTCGGCGAGTTCGATGACAGTGCGCTGGCGAAGGAATTCGGCCGCCGCGGTGCCGGCATTTTTGTCGGCCCGAGCGTGCTGGCCAACGACATCGCCCGTCAGTTCGGCGTGACCGTGGTCGGTGAGGCTGACGGCATCACGGTTGAGTATTTTGCGATCTCGATCGAGCGCCGCATCACCCACCCCTGTGTCGTTGCCATAACCCAGTCGGCACGCCAGGCGCTGTTTGCCGCCAAGCCCAGGCGCAAGGCCGGCCAATCCCAGCAGGCCTGAGCGCAGCCAGTGACGCAGCCTGCAATCCCGGCGTCAGCGCGCGCTGTGCAGCGCGCGCGCCAGTTGCGCGGCGCACATCTCCACGGCGGCATTGGCCTCGTCGATCACCCGACCCATGGTGATGAAGCCATGGATCTGGCGTTCGAAGCAGATATGCGTGGTGCGCGTACCGGCTTTGCTCAGGCTTTGGCTGTACATCAGCCCTTCGTCGCGCAGGGGGTCAAAGCCCGCTGTCAGGATCAATGCCTCGGGCAGCGCGCCCAGGTGTTCACACAGCAAGGGCGAGGCGCGCCAGTCGGTGTCGTGCTTGGCGTCGTCAATGTAGTGGTCATGGAAATAGGTAAGGGTGTCGCTGGTCAGCAGGTAACCCTGCCCGTTGCTGCTGTGTGAAGGCGCCTGGCGCCCCATATCGGTGGCCGGATAAATCAGCAACTGAAACCGCAGTGGCAGCTCGCCGCTGTCGCGCAGCGCGATCGCGACAACCGCTGCCAGGTTGCCGCCGGCACTGTCACCGCCTACCGCCATGCGATCAGGGTCCAGTCCCAGGCGCTTGGCGTGCTGGTGGCACCAGCGCGTGGCGGCCAGGCAGTCGTCGACTGCACAGGGGAAGCGATGCTCCGGGCCCATCCGGTAATCCACCGCCAGCACGGCGCAGCGTGATGCATTGGCCAGCTGGCGGCACAGTGTGTCGTGGGTATCCAGATCGCCAATCACCCAGCCGCCACCATGGAAGTACACCAGCACTGGTAGTGCCGCCGAGTCTGCCTTGCCCTGGCCCTGGGCCTGCGCCGGCCGATACAGCCGCAGCGGTATGGCGCCATGCGGGCCGTCAGCGTGCAGATCGTCTGTTGACTCCACGGCTGGCGGCTCGGGCTGTGTGACAGCGCGCCGCTCCCGGTAGAAATTGCGCGCTTCCTGGGGACTCAGTGTGTGGGTGGGCGGGATGGCGCGTTGCACCATGAGGTCGATCAAGGCACGGGCTTGGGGATGCAGCATGGTTGTTCACCGATCTTTGAATGCGCGCCAGGCCATCGGCGCCGGGAACTGCAAGTTTAGACCGGCGCTGCCAGCGCCGATGGCGCATGGCGTTTGTGGCTATGCTTGGGTCCCATGAAGCTATACAACTATTTTCGCTCCTCGGCATCGTTTCGGGTCCGAATCGCATTGGCACTCAAGCAACTGCCCTATGAATATGTTGCCGTGCACCTGGCCCGCGGCGACCACAGGTTGCCCGCATATGCTGACATTGCTGCCGACGGCCTGGTGCCGATGCTGGAGGAGGGCCCATTGCGTCTGTCGCAGTCGATGGCCATCATCGAGTACCTCGACGAGACCCATCCGCAAACGCGTCTGTTGCCAGCCGATACGGTGGATCGCGCCCAGGTGCGGGCGCTGGCGCAGAGCATCGCCTGCGAAATCCATCCGCTGAACAATCTGCGCGTGCTCAAATACCTGGTGCGCGAACTCAAGATCGATGAAGCGGCGAAGACCAGCTGGTACCGGCATTGGGTGCGCGAAGGCCTGCTGGCATTCGAGCGCCAACTGGTCCAACTGCCGCAGGGCCGTTATTGCTTTGGCGACAGCCCGGGCCTGGCTGATTGTTGTCTGGTGCCGCAGATCTTCAATGGCCAGCGCTTCGACTGCGATTTTTCCGGTCTGCCGCGCACCATGGCGGCGTTCGAGGCCTGCATGGCGCTGGCGGCATTCCAGGCAGCGCAGCCGTCGGCTTGTCCGGATTTCGAGGCCTGAGTCGGGTGCGAGCCATGCATCAGGCACGCAATGCAGAGTTCGGGCGCCTGCTGGCCACCGTGGTCGGCTGGATATCTGTCAGATGAGTGGTCGTCAATACCATCCGGACTGGGTGCTGCCGCAATGGCCGGCGCCGGCCAATGTGCATGCCGTGTTTACGACGCGCCAGGGTGGCGTGTCCCTGCCGCCGTTTGACAGCATGAACCTGGGTCGCCCCAGCGGCGACGATGCGAAGGCGGTGCAGTTCAATCGCGAGCGACTGCACGCGGGACTTGGCCGCGATGCCAATTACCTCAGCCAGGTACATGGCATTGTTTCGCACGAATTGTCGGCCCCGATTGAGCCGGGCGCCATTGAAGCCGATGCCTGCGCCTGTGCCACACCGGGCCTGGTGTGCACGATCCGGGTGGCAGATTGCCTGCCCGTCTTGCTGGCACATGATTCGGGGCGCGCCGTGGCGGCGGCTCATGCGGGTTGGCGCGGCCTGGCCAATGGCGTGCTGGAATCCCATTTCCGCCAGTACCAGACACTGCTGTCTGGCACTGGTGACATTGCATCGGGCGAATTGCCACCTTCCGGCAGCATGGCCTGGCTGGGACCGTGCATAGGGCCCGCTGCCTTCGAGGTCGGGACGGAAGTTCGAGCGGCATTCGTCGCGCACGATGGCGCCGCTGCAGCGTGTTTTGCCGCAGGCCGCAGCGGCAAGTGGTTTGCCGATCTGGCTGGGCTGGCGCGTATGCGTCTGCGCGCCATGGGCATTAAGCGCATCTACGGCAATGATTCCAGCACGGACTGGTGCACGGTCGGCAACCCCTTACGGTTCTTTTCGCACCGGCGCGACAGTGTCGTCCTGGGCGGCAGCGGACGAATGGCTGCCTGCATCTGGTT
>JBBKVW010000274.1:0-3543 GCA_037968655.1 Burkholderiaceae bacterium | reverse complement strand
GCTGGACCTCGGTGTCGCGCAAGTCGGTGCTGCCGGTGGTCGAGGAGATGAACGGCCTGCTGTTCTATCCGGTGCAATATGAAGGCGAAGAGCTGTCCAAGAACGTGTTCTATACCGGCGCGGCGCCGAACCAGCAGGCGATTCCGGCGGTGGACTACCTGATGGGCAAGGACGGCGGCAGCGCCAAGCGCTGGGTTCTGCTGGGTACCGACTATGTCTATCCACGCACCACCAACAAGATCCTGCGCGCCTATCTCAAGAGCAAGGGCGTGAAGGATTCGGACATCGACGAGAAATACACGCCCTTTGGTCACAGCGATTACCAGACCATCGTGGCCGACATCAAGAAGTTCTCGGCCGGCGGCAAGACCGCCGTGGTGTCCACCATCAATGGCGACTCCAACGTGCCGTTCTATAAGGAACTGGGCAATGCCGGTCTCAAGGCCAAGGACGTGCCGGTGGTGGCATTCTCGGTCGGCGAGGAGGAGTTGCGCGGTGTCGACACCAAGCCCCTGGTCGGCCACCTGGCTGCGTGGAACTACTTCCAGTCGATCAAGAACCCGACCAATGACGCCTTCATCAAGAAGTGGAGCGACTATGCCAAGGCCAAGGGCATCGCCGGCCACAAGGACAAGCCGCTGACCAATGACCCGATGGAGGCCACCTACATCGGCATCAACATGTGGAAGCAGGCCGTTGAAAAGGCCAAGTCGACGGACGTGGACAAGGTCATCGCCGCGATGGCGGGCCAGACCTTCACCGCACCATCGGGCATTACCAGCAAGATGGACGAGAAGAACCACCACCTGCACAAGTCGGTCTTCATCGGCGAGATCAAGGCCGACGGCCAGTTCAACGTGGTGTGGAAGACGCCGGGCCCGGTCAAGGCCAAGCCCTGGAGCCCGTACATCGAAGGCAACGACAAGAAGGCCGACGAGCCGGCGAAGATGGAACTGGCCAAAAAATAAGGCCGACGCTGCGCGTGCCGCCGGTGGCGGCACGCGATAAGGGGGCTGGGCGGGGGCGAAAGCCGCCGCCATGTGCCCCGCACAGACGCGCCTTTCAGGCTGCCGTTGCGCCAGGCACTGCACCGGCGAATTCACGCAACCAGGATTTCCAGATTCATGAGCAGGCGACTTTTACGTTGGGTGTGCCTTGGTCTACTGCTGCTCAGTGGCCTTTCCCATGCCCTGACGGCGGACGAGGCGCGTGCCATCGCCGTTGGCGACACCGACGAGCGCATCGCGGCCATCAATCGCGCGCTGGCGCAGGCTGACCAGCGCACGGCCGTGTTCCTGCAAGCCCTGGGCGAGGATGCGGTGAAGCTGTCCGGCGACCAGTTCCTGATCGTTCGCGGCGACAAGGCCGTCGATCCGGTCAGCGGCGAGGCGCGGCCGTTGCCGGCAAGCGCCGAGGACGTGATGGTCAACAACCGCCTGCGCGGCGAGATCGACACAGCGCTGGCCTCGATCCGGCTGTTTGCCAAGGACGACACGATCCGGGCCTCGGCGATCGCGACCATGCTCGCCGAGACCGACGAGAGCAAATTGCCGCTGGTGCAAAAGGCGCTTGCGGCAGAGACCAATGCGGGACTACGCGAGCAGCTGGAGATGGTGCAGGCCGCCATCCTTTTGAGTAGCAGACAGGTCGACATACGGCTGAATGCGGCCCGGCTGATGGCCGATGGCCGCAACCGCAATGCCAAGACGGTGCTGCTGGAACGGCTGCGGGTCGAGGACGATGCCCGGGTCAAGGCCGCCCTGCAGGCCAGTCTGGCAAAGGTCGAGGCCCGCCTGGCCTGGGGCAACCGTGCCGGCGCGATGTTCAGCGGCCTGAGCCTGGGCTCGATCCTGTTGCTGGTGGCGCTTGGCCTGGCCATCACCTATGGCCTGATGGGGGTCATCAACATGGCGCACGGCGAGTTGATGATGATCGGCGCCTACGCCACCTATGTGGTGCAGGGCCTGTTCCAGCGCTATCTGCCGGGCGGCTTCGACTGGTATTTGCTGGCGGCCGTGCCGGTGGCCTTCCTGGCGTCGGCACTGGTCGGTGCGGTGCTCGAGCGCGGCGTGATCCGCTATCTGTATGGCCGACCGCTGGAGACACTGCTGGCGACCTGGGGCATCAGCCTGATGCTGATGCAACTGGCGCGCAGCGTATTCGGCGCGCAGAACGTCACCGTGGAGAATCCGAGCTGGATGAGCGGCGGCGTGCAGGTCTTGGGCAACCTCAGCCTGCCGTTCAACCGGCTGGTGATCATCGCGTTTTCGATGGCCGTGCTGCTCGGCGTGGCCTTGCTGATTGCGCGCACCCGGCTCGGGCTGTTCGTGCGCGGCGTGACACAGAACCGGCCGATTGCCGCCTGCATGGGCGTCAACACGGCACGCGTGGACACCTATGCCTTCGCACTGGGTTCAGGCATCGCCGGACTGGCCGGCTGCGCGCTGAGCCAGATCGGCAACGTGGGGCCAGACCTGGGACAGAGCTATATCGTAGACGCCTTCCTGGTCGTGGTGCTCGGTGGCGTCGGCCAGTTGGCCGGCACCGTCTACGCCGCCCTCGGCCTGGGCCTGCTCGGCAAGTTCCTCGAAGGATGGGCCGGTGCGGTGCTGGCCAAGATCGCGGTGCTGGTGTTCATCATCGTCTTCATCCAGAAGCGGCCGCAGGGCATCTTCGCGATGAAGGGCCGCAGCGCGGAGGCATGACGATGAAAACCGACGATGGCGTTCATCTGACGGCTGCATCCTTGCCCCGCTCGCGTGTGCAATTGCCCGGTCGCAGCCCTTTGCTCTCTCGCGCCGGCTGGACCGCGTTCATCGTCACGGCCTTGCTGGTATGCGGGCTGGCACCGGTGCTCAACCTGCTCGTGCCCCAGGGCAGTGCGCTGCACCTGAGCGACTATGCGGTGGCGCTGCTGGGCAAGATCATGTGCTATGCCATCCTGGCGCTGGCGATGGATCTGGTCTGGGGCTATACCGGCATCCTGAGCCTGGGCCACGGCCTGTTCTTCGCGCTGGGCGGCTATGTGATGGGCATGTACCTGATGCGCCAGATCGGCCGCGAGGGCAACTACAAGAGCGACCTGCCCGACTTCATGGTGTTCCTGGACTGGAAGGAACTGCCCTGGCACTGGGCGCTGAGCGACAGCTTTGTTGCCACGATGCTGCTGGTGCTGCTGGTGCCGGGCCTGGTCGCTTTCGTGTTTGGCTACTTTGCGTTTCGCTCGCGCATCAAGGGCGTGTATTTCTCGATCATCACGCAGGCCATGACGTTTGCCGCGATGCTGCTGTTCTTTCGCAACGAGACCGGTTTTGGTGGCAATAACGGCTTCACCGATTTCAAGCGCATCCTGGGCATCGCAATTGCCACGCCGGGCATGCGCATGGTCCTGTTCGTGCTGACCGCATGCACGTTGCTGGGCTTTTTCCTGATGGCGCGCGCGCTGGTGCGCGCCAAGTTCGGCCGGGTATTGCAGGCGGTGCGCGATGGCGAGTCGCGGGTGATGTTCTGCGGCTATTCGCCGCTGGGCTACAAGCTGGCGAT
>JBBKVW010000273.1:0-6671 GCA_037968655.1 Burkholderiaceae bacterium | reverse complement strand
GGCAGCTGGCGCAACACCCAGGCCGGGTCGAAACGCGACTGCCACAGCATGCGGCTGCCATTGATCAGCGCCCCGTGCAGGGCGACAAACAAGCCGTGCACATGGAATATCGGCAGCGCATGGATCAGGACATCGCCGCCCTGCTCTGCCGTTCGCCAGCCCCAGGCTTGCTGTAGCACCAGCGCGTTGCTAAGCAGATTGGAGTGACTGAGCATCGCGCCCTTGCTGCGCCCGGTAGTGCCGCTCGTATACAGGATCGCTGCCAGGTCCGCTCCGCCGCGCTCGGACACCGCGTGCCGGTCGCTGCAAGCGGCTGCGCGTTGCAGCAGCGAGCCGCTGCGATCGTCATCGAGCGTAAAGACAAATTCAGTCCCGGCCTTGAATGCCAATTGGCTGACCCATCCGAAATTGCGCTGCGAACACACCACCACGGCCGGTTCGGCGTTGGCGATGAAATAGGCCATCTCGGCGCTCTGGTAAGCGGTGTTGAGTGGCAGAAAAACATGGCCGGCACGCAGGGTTGCCAGATACAGCATGGCCGCCTCGACCGACTTGTCGACCTGCACCGCGATCCGCGACGCCGGCGGCAGGTCCAGGCCCTGGAGCAGATTGGCCATCATCGCACTGGCGCGGTCAATGTCACGCCAGCTGTAGTGCAGTCCGGTGTCGGTCTCTATCGCAATCGCATCAAGATCGACAGGAAACGCATCGCGCAATGCGGCAAAGAGGTTGCGGTCAGTGCCGCCTTGCTGGGTGTGTTGTGTCATGGTCGAAGTGTGCGCAAGCTGGGCCGGGAGCTCTTGTCAAAAATTCGGTTTGCGTTTGGCGAGAAAGGCGTCAATGCCCTCCCGATGTTCAGGCGAGTCAGCGTAATCGTAGGCGCTGTCAAGCAGGCGGGAAATCGGCGATTGGCCGCCGCCGTCCTGACCACCGGCCCCGACACTGGCTTCTTGGCGCGGCATGGCCAGCAGCGCGCGCAGGCTGCGCTTGTTCGTGCGCGCGGCCTCGGGTGCCAGGGTGCAGATGCGCTGTTGCGCCTGCTGCACGGTTTCGGCCAGCGCCCCATCCGGCACGCAGCGGTTCAGGAAACCCAGCTGCAACATCCGAGGCGCGTCGAGCACCGCCGCCTCAAGCAGCATTGCGCGGGTGGCGCCGGCTCCGGCCGCCCGCAACACCAGATCGAGCTCGCGCGGCGCCATCGGAAAGCCGAGCCGGGCTATCGGTGCGCCAAATCGTGACGATTCGGTGGCGATGCGGATGTCGCAGCAGCTGGCGATCTCAAGGCCGGCACCCATGCAATTGCCCTCGATCTGCGCCAGCAAAGGCAAATCACAGTCCAGCATTGCCTGCAACGCGCCCCAGACCGTGCCTTCATGGAATGCACGCAGGCTTGCAGTGTCAAAGCGGAACTGCGGGTACTCGGCAATGTCGCCACCGGCGCAGAAGTTGGCACCCTCGCCGCGCACCAGAACGCAACGCACTGCGGCCGCGCTGCGCAGTTGCATGAAGCCCTCGCGCAGCTGCTGCCACATGCTGCGCGACATGGCATTGAAGCGCGCCGGCTGGCACAGGCTGACCTGTGCCAGCGGGCCGTTCAATTCGAATCGAACCTCTGGCGCCACGTCGTTTCAACCCGATGCGCGCAATATGCTGGCAGCTCGCCGCATCAGCTGCCCAAAGTCTCGATGCCACCGGACATCGGAATCTTGCCGTGGGCCAGCTGGTCACGGTGCTTGTCCAGCCGCTTGAGGTCGTACAGGTAATTGACCATCAGGCCATAGGATTGCCTGGCACCCTTGGCCGAGTCGTCGGCCATCCAGTTCAGGCGTTCGATACGCGCGCCATTGCCAAGGTGAAAGCGCGCCACCGGATCCAGCGGCAGCCCCCCTTTGTCCATCTCCTGCAGATAGTGGGCAGCGCTTTGCAGCAGCATCTTGCGAAGCGGCGATTTGTCGTCCAGTTTTGCCGGTGCGTCCAGCCCCGCCATAAGCTGCTCTGCGCTGGGCTCCCTGGTTTTCATTGCCAGGCCCAACTGCTGGCGCAGTTTGGGGCTGGCCTGCTCCAGCAGGCGCGCGGCATGGCGTGCCATCCATGAGCGCAGTCCAGGAATCGGGGACAGGGTGGCAAATGTCCTGAGTTTGGGAAACTCCAGCTGCAAGGCCTCGACCACCCGCTTGATCAGCGAGTCACCAAACCCCACGCCGCGCAGGCCGAGCTGGGTGTTATTGATGGAGTAAAAAATGGCTGTCGTCGCCTTGTCCAGATCAACCGCCGAAGCCGCTTCATCCAGCAGCGGGATCATGTTGTCGGCCATCTGGTCGAGCAGGGCCACCTCGACAAAGATCAGCGGCTCGCCCGGCAGGTGGGGGTGAAAGAATCCGTAGCAGCGCCGGTCGCTGTCGAGCCGGTTCTTGACGTCGGCCCAGCTTCGGATCTCGTGCACCGCCTCATAGCGAATCAGCTTCTCGATCAAGGACGCCGGTGAATCCCAGCTGATGCGCTGCAATTCCAGTAGTGCCAGGTCAAACCAGCTTGAAAACAGGCTCTCGAGTTCGGCATCCAGCGCCAACAGGCGCTTTTCGGAGCGCAACTGCGGCAACAGTTCGGCCCGCAGATCGACCAGAAATCGCATGCCCTGCGCAAACGCGGCAAATCGCTGCACCAGACGGGTACGCGGCGACTCCAGCGCACGGCGCAGGCGAATCTCCGCCTGCGCCTGGTCACCCCGATCCAGATCGGCTGCGTATTGCTCTTGCGCGGCCTTCACCGTGGCCGGGTCATGGGCAAACTTCTCGCTCATGAGCAGCATGCAATCGAGGCGCTGCTGTGCATTGGCCTTGGCATACCAGTGTGCAACTGCGTGTGCGCGACGCCCCGCCTCGGCCTCGCTGATTCGCGCATCCACTACCGATTGCAAGCCAGTCAGTATGTGGCGCAGCTCGCGCGGCGACAAGGACTCCGCGCTTTTGCGCACCACGCCGTCGAGCCGCTCGTCGATCGAGCGAGCCGAGCCTGCGTCAGCGGCGGCCTTGCCCCTGGCTGTCGGCGCGCCGGTCTGTGCCGGCGGCATCAGCTTGGCCACCGCCTCGCGAATCCAGTCCGAAGTCGTCATCGGCGGGTGCTCCGCACTGAGCGCGCAAACACATGGCGGGGCCATACGCGAAGGGTCTCGCGACAGCTGGCCAGAAATGGGAGACGCGTTGGTTCAGTCGACGGTATTTGCATCGGCGCGCGGGCTTTTACGGTTGATGGGTGAACGCCTGATTCTAGGAACGTCCTGCACGCTTGCCGGCCCATAGCCACAAGGCAGCCCCGGACAGCACCATCGGAACACACAACCATTGGCCCATGCTCATGCCCAGTGACAGCAGACCAAGATGATCGTCGGGCTCGCGAAAAAATTCGGCGACGAAACGCAAGACACCATATCCGACCAGAAAGGCAGCAGCCACCTGTCCGGTGGCCCGCTCGTGGCGCGCATACAACCACAGCAGAACAAACAGCAGCAAGCCCTCGAGCAGGAACTGGTAGACCTGGGACGGATGCCGGGGCAGGTCGCCGGCACCGCGAAACACCATGCCCCAGGGCAGATCGGGATCGCTCAGACGGCCCGGCAACTCGCCATTGATGAAATTGCCCACGCGCCCTGCCGCCAGGCCGGTCGGCACACAGGGCGCAACAAAGTCGGCAACCTGCCAGAACGGCCGTTTGCGCGAATAAGCGAACCAGATCATGGCGCCAATGACGCCCAGCAATCCGCCATGAAAACTCATGCCGCCTTGCCAGACGGCAAACACCTCCAGCGGGTTGGACAGGTAGTACAGCGGCTTGTAGAACAGGCAATAGCCCAGGCGCCCACCGACCACCACGCCCAGCACGCCCAGGAACAGTATGTCTTCCAGATCGCGGCTGCTCCAGGCGCCTTCTCCGGTAATCGATGCGTAGGGCTGGTGGCGCAGCCGCAGGCGGCCCAGCAACAGAAACAGGCCGAAAGCGGCCAGATAGGTCAGTCCGTACCAATGGATGGCGATTGGACCCAATTGCAGGGCTACAGGGTCGATTTGCGGGTGAATCAGCATGTACTTGATTGTGCCTGCTGCCCATTGACTGCTCGCGGCTCCGGCTGCAGTGGCGCGCCAGGGCCAGTGCAGCCGGCAAAGGATCCACCGCTAGCCTGTGCAGGGTCTAAGCCGGCCCGATCCGCCGCGCCGATTCACCCTGTGCAAGTTGTGCGTGCACAAACGCCACAAAGCGCGCCAGAGCCGGATTGGCGTTCGAGTCTTGCCAAACCAGGCTGGTTTCGCAGCGCGGACCGAGGTCGGCCCTTGAACTTGCACCCGAATCCGGACCCGAACCCGGACCCGCACCTGAACCTGAACCCGCGCCAATACCTGTATCTGTACCTGCCAAAGCATCTGCGCCAGCGTCTGCAGCGCCCGCGACATAGGCGCTGACGCGGGCCGCGCTGCCTTTGTTGGCGCGTAGGTCGCGGTAGGTCACGCCGGGGCGCTGAAACTGCCGCACGCTGTGCGGCACCCAGGCCACGCCCAGGCCGGCCGATACCAGGTTCACGATGGTCTGCATCTGGTTGGCTTCCTGCGCGATGGAGGGAACCGCGCCGGCGCGGTGGTACATGGCGAAGATCGCGTCGTGCAGCGAAGGGGCGATACGCCGCGGGAAAATCACCAGTGGGCTGTCCAGCAGCTCCTGCAATCGAGGCGCAGCTGCGCGCAGCGCCAACGGATGCCGGGCCGGCAGCGCCAGCGCCAGTCGCTCTGACGTGATGCGCAGGCTGGCCCGGTCAGCAGGTGCGAACCCGGGCGCATGCAATACAAAACCGGCATCGATGTCGCCGCGCTCAAAGGCCTCGGCCTGCACGTCCCCGGTGGCCTCCTGCAGTTCCAGTTGCAAGCGGGGAAACTGCTCCCGGAACAGTCGCACCCAGTGCGGCAGCAGGGTGTAGCCGACCGTCGACACGAAGGCCAGGCGCAATCGCCCAGCATCTCCGTCGGCCGCTGCGCGGGCCAGCGCCGGCAAAGCCTGGGCCCGCGCAAGCAACTCCAGAACCTGGGGCAGCAAGGCGGCGCCGGCCATGCTCAGGCGCACCTGGCGCTTGGTGCGATCGAACAGGCGCACGGCCAGGAGCGTCTCCAATTGGGCGATACCCTGGGTCAGTGGCGGCTGCGTCATGTGCAGCAATTGCGCCGCGCGGCCGAAGTGCAGCTCTTGTGCCACGGCCGCAAACTGGCGCCACAAGCGCAAGTCGATCGGTCTGTCATTCATATGCGTTGTGAATTACTGAGCATGAAAAAGTATATTGGCGCAGATTAGTCTTAGCGCGCATACTATTTTTCCCGGCCCTGCCACCAGACGCTTCGTCGCATGTGGGTGCGCGGCCGATCCAGTCACATTCCAGCGAGAAACCAAACATGGCCACCAATCCCACCGTGCTCAACACCCGCAGCAAGAACATCACCGAGGGCAAGTCGCGCGCGCCCAACCGCTCCATGTACTACGCGATGGGCTACCAGGCGGACGATTTCCGCAAGCCCATGATCGGCGTGGCCAACGGCCACAGCACGATCACGCCCTGCAACAGCGGCCTGCAAAAACTCGCTGACGCGGCGGTGGCCGGCATCGAGGAAGCCGGCGGCAATGCCCAGACGTTCGGCACCCCGACGATCTCGGACGGCATGGCGATGGGCACAGAGGGCATGAAGTATTCGCTGGTCAGCCGCGAGGTGATCTCCGACTGCGTCGAAACCTGCGTGCAGGGCCAGTGGATGGACGGCGTCGTCGTGATCGGGGGTTGCGACAAGAACATGCCCGGCGGCATGATGGGCATGCTGCGCGCCAATGTGCCGGCCATCTACGTCTATGGCGGCACCATCTTGCCGGGCAGCTTCAAGGGCCAGGACCTGAACATCGTCAGCGTGTTCGAGGCCGTTGGCCAGAATGCAGCCGGCAAAATGAGCGATGCCGACCTGCTCGAGATCGAGCGCCGCGCCATTCCGGGCACCGGCTCCTGCGGCGGCATGTATACCGCCAACACCATGTCCTCGGCCTTCGAGGCGCTGGGCATGTCGCTGCCCTACTCCTCGACCATGGCCAATCCGCACGACGAGAAGATGAACTCGGCCAAGGAGTCGGCCAAGGTGCTGGTCAAGGCCATCGGGCTGGGCCTCAAGCCGCGCGATATCGTGACACGCAAGGCGCTGGAAAACGCCATTGCAGTCGTGATGGCTACGGGCGGCTCAACCAATGCGGTGCTGCATTTCCTGGCGATTGCGCATGCAGCCGAGGTGGAGTGGACGATCGAGGACTTTGAACGCATCCGGGTGCGCACGCCGGTGCTGTGCGACCTCAAGCCGAGCGGCAAATACCTGGCAGTCGACCTGCACAAGGCTGGCGGCATTCCCCAGGTGATGAAGACCCTGCTGGCAGCCGGCCTGTTGCACGGCGACTGCATGACCATCAGCGGGCAGACGATTGCCGAAGTGCTCAAGGACATCCCGGATCAGCCGCGCGCGGACCAGGACGTGATCCGCCCGGTGTCCAACCCGATCTACAAGCAAGGCCACCTGGCGATCCTCAAGGGCAACCTGTCGCCCGAAGGTTGTGTGGCCAAGATCACCGGCCTCAAGAATCCGGTCATGACCGGCCCGGCACGG
>JBBKVW010000272.1:0-3328 GCA_037968655.1 Burkholderiaceae bacterium | reverse complement strand
GATGTTCGAGCAAGCCCTGAAGTCCATTGCTGCTTCGCCCGAGCAGGCGCGACCAGCGCTCTGGGCGCGCCTGGATAAGGTACGGCGCATCAGCCACAACTTCGGCTACGGCGTCGGTGACGCCATGGGTGATTTGCTGGCAGAGCATGGGGGCGATGACTAACCCGAATACCGTCGAAGCCCTCCAGGCCGAAAATGCTCGCCTGATCGCTCTGCTCGAATCCCACAGTATCGAGTGGCGCGCGCCGCAGTCGACCGTCCTTGTGGCGCGAGAGCCGGAATCCTCCCAGCTTTCCACCGCGGAAAAGGTAGCGCTGTTCCGGCGCTTGTTTCGCGGGCGCACGGATGTCTACTCGATCCGTTGGGAGGGCAAGACCAAGGACAAGTCAGGCTACGCGCCGGCCTGCGCCAACGAGTGGCGCGCCGGTGTTTGCGAAAAGCCGCGCATCAAGTGCGGCGACTGCAGCAACCGCCTGCTGATCCCGCTGTCCGATGCGGTGATTTATGACCATCTGGCCGGCGAGCACACGGTCGGCGTCTATCCTCTGCTGGAGGACGACAGTTGTCATTTCCTGGCGACGGACTTCGACGAAGCCGACTGGCGCGAGGATGCCCGCGCCTACATGCAGTCCTGCGAAGAGCTGGGCGTGCCTGTGGCGATGGAAATCTCCCGGTCCGGTCAGGGCGCCCACGCATGGGTGTTCTTCGCGAGCCGAGTTTCTGCGCGCGATGCACGGCGGCTGGGCACGGCCATCATCAGCCATACATGCTCGCGCACCCGGCAATTGAAGCTGGAGTCCTATGACCGCCTCTTCCCCAATCAAGATACGATGCCCAAGGGCGGGTTCGGCAACCTGATTGCCTTGCCGCTGCAGAAGCGGCCCCGCGAAAGCGGCTGCAGCGTTTTTGTCGATGCCGAACTTCACCCGTACCCGGATCAATGGGCGTTCCTGGCATCCGTCCAGCCGATGGCGGCACACGACATCGAACCCACCATCCTGCGGGCCACGGGTGGCGTCCATCCGCTTGACGTCACCTTCATTGACGATGAGGACCTGGCCACGCCCTGGAAGCGGAAGTACACGTCGACCAAGAAGCTGGCCGGACCGATGCCCAAGTCGCTCAGCGTGACGCAGGCTAACCTCATCTATTTCGAGAAGGCCCAACTACCGCAGGCACTGGCCAACCACCTGATCCGTTGGGCCGCCTTCCAGAACCCCGAGTTCTACAAGGCCGAGGCAATGCGGATGTCGGTGTAGGACAAACCGCGCGTCATTGGCAACGCGGAGAACTACCCGCAGCACATTGCCCTTCCGCGCGGCTGTCTCGATGCGTCGCTGGACCTGCTGCGAGCCAATGGCATTGCCTGCAATCTGCGCGACGAGCGTTTCGGCGGTGATCCGATTGATGTGTCCTTCGTCGGCACCTTGCGACCGGATCAGGAAGCCGCAGTCGCGGGAATGCTGCACAACGACGCAGGTGTGCTTTGCGCTCCCACCGCCTTCGGCAAAACAGTCACCGCCGCCGCGATGATCGCGCGCCGGGGCGTCAACACCCTGGTGCTGGTGCACCGCACCGAACTGCTCAAGCAATGGCAGGAACGCCTGCAGACGTTTTTGGGTGTCAGCAAAGGTGTGATCGGCACCGTCGGCGGGGGCAAGGCCAAACCTACCGGCAAAATCGACATCGCCGTGATGCAATCAGTCTCGCGGCAGGGCGAGGTCAATTCCATGGTCGAGAACTATGGACAGGTGATCGTGGATGAGTGCCATCACGTTGGGGCTGTCTCGTTCGATGCCATCCTGAAGCGGACGAAGGCCAAGTACGTGCTGGGTCTGACCGCGACGCCGATTCGCCGCGATGGGCAACAGCCCATCATCTTCATGCAATGCGGACCGATTCGGTACACGGCGGCCAAGCCGGCCAGTGCACCGCACGACCTGGAGGTGATCCAACGATCGCGCTTCAGTCAGATCGAAGTGCCGACCGACGCCGGCATCCAGGACGTGTTTCGGCATCTTGCCAACGACACGAGTCGGACTGACGCTATCGCAATGGAAGTCAAGCGTGCGTACGAAATGGGCCGAAAGGTGCTCGTACTGACCGAACGTACCGAGCATCTCGACGCGATCAAGACCGCCTTGGACGGCCAGGTCCCTGCGCCATTCGTTCTGCACGGCCGGATGTCAAAGAAGCAACGCGCCGCCATCATCGCGGAACTGGAAGCGCTACCGCCCGACGCACCGCGCATCTTGCTGGCCACCGGTAAGCTCGTCGGAGAAGGCTTCGATCACCCGCCGCTGGATACGTTGGTGCTGGCAATGCCAGTCTCCTGGAGGGGTACGTTGCAGCAATACGCCGGGCGCTTGCACCGGGAGCACGCCAGCAAGACCAACGTGCGGATCATCGACTTCGTGGACGCCGGCCACCCGGCGTTGCTGCGAATGTGGGACAAGCGGCAACGTGGATATCGGGCGATGGGGTACCGCGTCGGCTTGGAAGACCCACCCCGTGACTTGGATATCTGAATACACCCGCAACTAGCCGCATCGGTACTCTGAAAAGTTTGGAGGCCAGTCGGATCATGGTCAGGCGGTCCCCCGCTACCTGTCGCGACAAATGGAAATTCAAACTCGCGCACACAACTCAGCCGCCGCCGTTTCTCGCTCCGATCGTCTGGCAACTCCGTGTGGCATCAAGTAATTGTCTGAAGAGACACTACATTTTTCGGACAACTACTTCTGACTGTTCTGATTCGACGCTCATCGCTTCACGCAACCGGCAAGTGCCCACTTGAATGCTCAACCGGCATGGACTTTTTAGTTGGCTAAAATGGCTATTCCGTCCCAGAGGAGCACGACCATGCGGGTAACTGCGACACAGGCCAAGAATCGTTTCGGTGCGATATGCACCCATGCCAAGACCGAACCTGTATTCGTCGAAAAGGATGGACGAATCGACACCGTCATTTTGTCGGCAGACCAGTTCGACGCACTCAACACGAGCGGCCAGAGAACATCTCTGAAGCAACAAAAAAAGGCGTTCGATCAGACTCACAAAGCATGGATCGACGAACAGAACGCGCGATTCGAAAAGCACGGCCTCTGGTGCGATGACCTGCGGGTCTGGTAAATGCAGTTCGACGTTTACCAAAACCCAAGTCCGCGGATGCGTGAGCAGTATCCATTTGTTGTCGACATTCAGAGTGACCTGCTCGGAAGCCTTGCAACCCGGATGGTGGTCCCGCTGGCCGTCACGCAATTGGCGTCGGATGACGTCCCGCGTAGCTTGTGCCCGGTTTTCCCGGTGCAGGGTTTGCAACTGATGC
>JBBKVW010000271.1:0-12248 GCA_037968655.1 Burkholderiaceae bacterium | reverse complement strand
TTGCGCAGCGTCGGGAGCCAGCGCATGGTGGCCTGCATCCGTGCCGAGGAGATGGCATGACGGCAGCCTCTGGCCCGCCTGATCAAGCGTATGACCCGGCGCCGTCGTCGGGCAGCGTCGCGCTTGCCCGGCCCGGCGCGCCAGCTGTGTCGCCACCCTTGCTTGCGTTGCGCGGCGTCAGCGTCGTTTTCGGCGGCACGGTGCGCGCGCTGGACGATGTCTCGCTGGACATCGGGGCCGGTGACATCGTCGGGCTGGTGGGCGAATCCGGTTCTGGCAAGACCACGTTGTGCCGGGTGCTGGTGGGCCTGACGGAGCCGGTCAGCGGTACGGTGGAACTGGACGGGCAGCGCGTGGCAGACCTTTTGGCGCGCGATCCGCTGGCGTTTCGGCGCCGGGTGCAGATGCTGCTGCAAGATGCGGTGGCGTCGTTGTCGCCGCGCATGACGATCGGCCGCGCACTGCGCGAACCCATCGCCATCCACAGCCTGCCGCGCCATGCGGCGACACAACGACTGGACCAGATACTGCGCCGCCTGGGCCTGCCGGGCGATGTGCAGGCCAAGTTTGCGCACCAGATCTCGGGCGGCCAGGCACGCCGGGTTGGCGTGGCCAGGGCGCTGGTGATGCAGCCCGAGCTGATCGTGGCCGACGAGCCCACCGCCGGCCTGGACGTGTCGGTGCAGGGCGAGTTGCTCAACCTGTTGCTGGACCTGCGCCAGGAGTTCGGCCTGACCTACCTGCTGGTCAGCCACAACCTGAACGTGATCCGGCGCGTCACACAGCGTACTGCCGTGATGTACCTGGGGCAGATCGTCGAGCAGGCGCCGACGCAGGCGCTGTTCACGCGGCCCGCGCATCCCTATGCGGCGGCCCTGCTGTCGACCAATCCGGCGATCGACCCGCAGCGGCGCACGCGCAGGATCGTGCTGCAGGGCGAGATACCCAGCGTCGTCAATCCACCGTCGGGTTGCCGTTTTCATACCCGTTGTCCGGTGGCGCAGGCGCGCTGCACCGTCGAGGCGCCGGCGCTGGCCGAGTTGGAGCCCGGTCGCCAGGTCCGCTGCCATTTCCCCTTTTCGCTGGATCCGCAGCGATGAAGGTCGTCACGCAGTTCCCGCGCCAGGTGCGCGAGATCATGACGGCCTGGATTCCCATGGCCGACGGCGCGCGGCTGGCCGCGCGCATCTGGTTGCCGGTCGATGCCGGGCAGGACCCGGTGCCGGCGCTGCTGGAATACCTGCCCTACCGGCGCCGTGACGGCACCAGCTACCGCGATGCGGTCACACAACCCTATATGGCCGGCCATGGCTATGCCGCGGTGCGGGTCGACATCCGAGGCAGCGGCGACTCCGAGGGCCTGCTGACAGACGAATACACGGCCCAGGAAATCGACGATGGCGTGGCGGTGATCGCCTGGCTTGCGGCGCAGGCCTGGTGCACTGGCCGGGTCGGCATGTGGGGTATCAGCTGGGGCGGCATCAACGCACTGCAGCTTGCCGCGCGCCAGCCACCGGCGCTGGGGGCCATCATGCCGATGGGCTTTGCCGCCGACCGCTACAACGGCGACTGCCACTTCATGGGCGGCTGCCTGCTCGAGGGCAACATCAGCTGGGGTGGAACTTTCTTTGCCGGCAATACACGGTCGCCCGACCCCGCAGTAGTAGGCGATCGCTGGCGCGCAATGTGGCTGCAGCGGTTGGAACACGCCCAGCCGCCGATAGCCACATGGCTGGCGCACCAGCGTCGTGACGAATACTGGAAAGCCGAGTCGGTGTGCGAGGACCACAGCCGCATCCAGGTGCCCGTGTATGCGGTGAGCGGCTGGCAGGACAGCTATGCGCGCAATGTTCTGCCCTTGCTGGAGCGGCTGGCCGTTCCGAAGAAGGCGCTGATCGGCCCCTGGGCCCAAGGCTGGCCGCAACTGGCCCGCCCCGGCCCGGCGATCGGCTTTTTGCAGGAGGCGTTGCGCTGGTGGGACCACTGGCTCAAGGGCGTCGACAAGGGCATCATGGACGAGCCGATGCTGCGGGTCTGGATGGGGTCCTGGACCGCGCCGGCCAAGCTGGTGCAGCAATGGCCCGGCCGCTGGGTGGCACAGGCCAACTGGCCGGCGCCGAAGGCGCAATTCCGTACCCTGTACCTGTGTGCGGATGGTTTGCGCAGCCAGCCGGGCGCGGCCACGTCGGCGCTGATCCGCAGCCCGCACAGCACCGGCCTGCGGGCCGGCTACCAGTGCTCCTACGCACTGGGCCCGGATCTGTCGGACGACCAGCGCCAGGACGACGCGATGAGCCTGTGCTTCGACAGCCCGCCGCTGGAGCACGATTGGCAACTGCTCGGCGAACCGGAGCTTGTCGTCGAAATCAGCAGCAATCAGCCGCAGGCCTTGCTCGCCGCGCGCCTGTGCGACGTGGCGCCCGATGGAAGTTCGCTGCGCCTGAGCTACGGGTTGCTGAACCTGGCGCAGCGCGACGCTGCGCAGGCGCCACAGGCGATGGTGCCGGGCACGATCTATCCGCTGCGGCTGCGCCTGTGCGGCCTGGCCCAGGTGGTGCCGGCCGGCCATCGCATCCGGCTGGCCCTGTCCAACAGCTACTGGCCGATCGCCTGGCCCTCGCCGGTTGCCGGCAGCCTCACCGTGCATTTGACCAGCGCGCAGTTGCAATTGCCGCTGTACCAACCGGACCTGGCGCTGGAAGCGGCCTTGCCTGCGTTTGCCGAGCCCGAGGGCGCGGCAGCCGACGTGCTGGTGCAGACCCGGCCGTGCGCCACCGACCGCTCGCAGGACCACATCGAGGAGCAACTGGGCGAGGGCCAGGTCGAACTGGTGCGCTCGCGCGACCGGGGCGCCTGGAAAACCCTGGACACTGACGTCCACTACGACGCACAGGGCGAACTGCGCTTTTCGATTCAGGCCGACGACCCGCTGTCGGCCGTGCAGCAGATCGAGCTGCAAAGCAGCCTGGGGCGTGCCGACTGGCAGGTGCGCACCTCCGTCAGCACCCGCCTGTCGGCCGATGCGCACAACTTCAGGATCATTGCGACGCTCAGGGCCTGGGAAGGGGATGTCCGTGTTTTCAGCCGCAACTGGGATCTGTTGATCCCGCGCGATCACATGTAGGTGGCATGACCGATCCCGGGCGTTTGCGCGACTTATCCCCCCTTGTTTTGCCTATTGCAAAGCGCGATGCTTGTCGTATGATCGCGGCCGGTGCAGCTCGGTCAGTGTGAATCATGCGTGATTCCACGGCCGGTGCGAACAGGTTGCGGGGCACTTCCCGTGGCTGCTGTGCCGGCCCCCAAGGTTCATCGGGGCGACACGCGCCAGACGCAGCCGCGTGCTATTCGCCTGATGAGCCGTTTTTGGGGTGTATTCGATGTCCGAGTATCTGAGCCCGCAGCAGGAGCTGGTGGTTGCGCAATTGATGCGCTCTTCCGCGGCGCGGACCGAATGGCCGACCTGGCTGCTTATCCCGCTGGTGTATGGGTCCTGGTTCGCGACCCTGTACTGGTCCCGCACACTGGGTCTGATGGCGACCACGCTGCTGCTGATCCTCAGCTGCACCTGGTACATGTCTCTGCAGCACGAACTGGTACATGGCCACCCGACACGGCATCGCTGGCTGAACAAGCTGCTCGGGTTCGCGCCGCTGGCGGTCTGGTTTCCCTACACGCTGTATATGGAAAGCCATCTGCGCCACCACAACGATGCCCATCTGACGCTGCCGGGGGTGGACCCGGAAACACACTATGTCTCAGACGAGGTATGGCAGCGCAGCGGCTGGATGATGCGGGCCCTGTTCGTGCACCGCAAGCGCTTCTGGGGCCGCTTCGTGTTTGGCCCGGCAATGGCCATTGGTTCGGTGGCGCACGAGGCCCTGGCGCAGTTGCGCAGTGGCAACTTCAAATATGTGCGGATGTGGACGGTGCACCTTGCGATGGTGATCGTGATGCTGGTTGCGATCGAACGCTGGACCATCGTTGGGGCCTGGTACTACCTGCTGCTGGTGGCCTACCCGGCCCTGTCGCTGGCAATGGTGCGCTCCTACTATGAGCACCGTGCCGCGGACGAGTGCAAGCATCGCATCGCGATCAATGAAACGTCCTGGCCGATGCGCCTGCTCTATCTCAACAACAACTACCACCTGGTGCACCACGACCTGCCCGGCCTGCCCTGGTATCTGTTGCCCCGCGTCTACTGGGTCGACCGTGCGGCCTATCTTGCGCGCAGTGGCGACTTTCGCATCAGTGGCTATGGCGCGCTCGCGCGGCAGTTCGGCTTCACGCCGGTCGATGCGCCGGTGCATCCATTCAAGCAGGACAGCGTCGTGTGACCGGTACGCCCTACAGCTGGCGCCTCGCGCTGCCGATGTACCGTGTCACGTCCGCACTGGGGCTGGCCTGGGATGCCCTGCTGCAGGCAGTGATGGCTGGATTGCGCCAGCGTGGCTGGAGCGATGCCATGCAGATCGAGACAGCGCCCGATGAGCTGATGGATTTCTGGCGTTCGCCCGACCTGCTGCTGTCGCAGACATGCGGCTATCCACTGGTGACTGCCTTGCAGCACACGGTACAGGTTCTGGCAGTGCCCGAGTTCGATCTGCCCGGCTGCACCGGTGTGCGTTATTGCAGTGCAATCGTGGTGCCGCAGCACGGTGCCCGCACGTTGCAGGAGTTGCGCGGCGCGGTCGCCGCAGTCAATGGTCCGCATTCACACAGCGGCATGAATGCGCTGCGCCACGCCATTGCACCGCTGGCGCGCGATGGGCGTTTCTTCTCAAAGGTCCTGCTGTCGGGCAGTCACATGTCCAGCCTGGCTTTGGTGCAACGCGGCGAAGCAGACGTGGCGGCCATCGACTGTGTCAGCTACGCTTTGACGGCGCGCCATGCGCCCGAGCGTGTGACCGGTGTGCGGGTTTTGCAGTATTCGGAACCGGCGCCGGGGCTGCCCTTGATTGCGTCCACCAGGCTCGATGCCGGACAGGTCAGCGATCTGCTGGATGTCCTGACCAGCCTGCACACCAGCGCGCCCGCGCTGATGGAAAGCGTGTCGATTCGTCGCTTCGTCGGCATTGGCCTGGCCGACTACGAGCCGATCCTGGATCAGGCGCGACTTGCTTGCGAACAGGGCTATCCGGAACTGGCCTGATCACGCCGCAGCACTGGCCTTTGCTTGCGGCACCATCGCCATGCGCAATCAAGTCCTACGTCGATCGTGTGCAACTCGCATGGTCGATAGCGACCCCACTTGTTTACTTTGCGACCTCGGCCTGCAGGTCAATTCAACTAATTGATGCCCCGATAGCCCAAAACGCGTTCCACTAAGGGATTGTCTGTATCCTTTAAAGTGCATCTGGTGGTTACGATGCCTGCGGAGTTTCAGCACGGCCTTCGCCGGCGATATGCGTTTGCGCGTCAAACTGGCGGGCACACCGGAACTGTATTCAACGATCCACAAGGAGATACTCGAAATGGCCATGAACGAAACATCTACCGAGTCCGGAATTATTCTGGACCGTCGCCAGCTGATCGCTGGCGCATCCGCGGTTGGCCTGGGAGCGGCATTTGCCACCATGCCAGCCATGGCGCAGGGCGCGCCAAAAAAGGGCGGCGTGTTGCGCCTGGGCATGGAAGGCGGCTCCGCATCGGACAGCCTGGACCCACGCACCTACGCTGACTCGATCCCGATCGCCTACAGCCTGATGATCTGGAACTGTCTGGTCGAGATCGACACCAAGGGCAACGCCGTCCCCGAACTGGCCGAGAGCTGGGAATCCAAGCCGGGCGCCTTGGAATGGATCTTCAACATCCGCAAGGGCATCACTTTCGGTTCGGGCAAAACGCTGGATGCGGACGACGTGATCTATTCGATCAACCTGCATCGCGGCGCTGATACCAAGTCGCCGGCCAAGGGTCTGCTGGAGTCGATCAAGGAGATCACCAAGCTTTCGCCCAACCAGATCCAGATCACCCTGTCGGCCGGCAATGCCGACTTGCCGTTCGTGCTGTCGGATTACCACATGATCATCGTGCCCAACGGCATGACCGACTTCTCCAAGGCCGACGGTACCGGCGCCTTTACGCTGGCCGAATGGCAGCCGGGTGTGCGGATTGTCGCCAAGCGCAAGCCGGGCAACTACTGGAAGCCGGGTCGCGGCAATTTTGATTCGGTCGAACTGCGCTACATCGGCGACGCAGCCGTGCGCACGCAGGCCCTGGTCACGAACCAGGTCGATGCGATCAACCGCGTCAACGCGAAGACGGTCGACCTGCTGTCCAAGAACAAGAGCATCAAGATCACACGCTCGCAGGGCGCCGGCAACCGGTTCGCCTTTGTGGCGCACACCGATATCGACCCGTACAAGAACCGGGACGTGATGCTGGGCCTGAAATACGGTATCGACCGTGAGAAGATCATCAAGAACGTGTTCTCGGGCTATGCCACGGTGGGCATGGACCATACCGTCGGACCGTTGAACAAGTACTACGACAAGAAGCAGAAGGCGCGTCCCTACGATCCGGACAAGGCGGCATTCCACTTCAAGAAGGCCGGCATGAGCGGGCCGTTCGAATTGCAGGTGTCCGAGGGCGCGTTCACCGGCGCCACGGATTCGGCCGTGATCTTCCAGGAGTCGCTGAAGAAGGCCAAGGCCAACCTGGACGTCAAGCGCGTCTCGGGTGACGGCTATTGGGACAACGTCTGGCCCAAGGTGCCATTCTGTGCGGTCTACTGGGGCAACCGTCCCACGGCCGACCTGCAGCTGTCGCAGACCTTCGTGACCGGACAGAGCTGGAACGACACAAAATACTCGAACCCGAAATTCGACAAGTTGATCGTCGACGCGCGCGTGGAACTGGACGAGAAAAAGCGTGCCGAGATGTATGCCGAATGCCAGCGCCTGCTGTACGAAGAGGCCGGCATGATCTGCTTTGCGATCGGCGATGCGCTGGATGCCGGTACGACAAAGCTGCGCGGCCTGGAGCCGCATGCCCGTTACGACTTGAACGACCAGCGGCTGGCTGAAAAAGGCTGGTTCGCCTGACAGGAACCGATCGGACCCGGGCCCAATCATGGATTGGTCTACCCGGGTCCGGCACACACTGGCGCGCTTGTTCACGGTCCGTCGCGCGGGCCGGAACAGCGCGCTTTTTTGTGTGCGCGCTTTTCCCCGTCGACCCATGCAGCGTTTGATAATGCGCTGACCGACCCGCATCCTAGAAAGGCCAACCCATGCTCAAACTCATCGTCAATCGATTGGGACAGGGGGTGATAACGCTATTCGCGGTATCTGTCCTGATCTTCATCTGTACGCAGATCCTGCCAGGCGACGTCGCCTCCGCCGTGCTCGGCCAGGGCGCTACGCCCGAGACGCTGGCGGCGTTCCGCAGGGAACTGGGGCTCGACCAGCCCGCATACCTGCGTTATTTCAACTGGCTCTGGGGCGCTGTGCGGGGTGATCTCGGGGTGTCGATGACGAACCAGCGCGTCATCATCGATGAGCTGTTGCCACGGCTGTACAACACCTTGTTCCTGGCCGGCTATGCGGCGCTGATTGCGATCCCGTTGTCGGTCGGACTGGGCATCCTGGCTGCGATCAATGAAGGCAAGCTGGTCGACAAGGCCTCCAACATCCTGACCCTGATCACGATCTCGGTGCCGGAGTTCTTCATCGCCTACCTGATGATCATCCTCTTCGTCGTCAACCTGGGTTGGTTCCCGTCATTGGCGACGGTTTACCCAGGCATTGCGTTTGGTGAGCGGGTCTACATCACGACCTTGCCGGCGGTTGCGCTGACAATGCTGGTGGCCGCGCACATGCTGCGCATGACGCGCAGTTCGGTGCTGTCGGTGATGTCGAGTCCGTACATCGAGATGGCATTTCTCAAGGGCGCCAAGCGCAGCCGCGTCATCTCGCGCCATGCGCTGCCCAACGCCGCCGCACCCATCATCACGGTCATTGCGCTGAACCTGGCCTACCTGGTTGTCGGTGTCGTTGTACTGGAGGCGGTGTTCGTCTATCCCGGCATCGGGCAGTTGATGGTGGACGCCGTGTCCAAACGTGACGTCCCAGTGATCCAGGCCTGCGGCTTGGTGTTTGCGATGGTGTTCGTCGTGCTCAACACACTGGCCGACGTCGCCATCATCCTGGTCAATCCACGGTTGCGTCACAAGCGGTAGAGGACAACAAAATGAGAATACTTGGGCACAAACCCACCGTGACCGCGTGGATCGGCATGGCCATCATCTTCGTAAACCTGGCGGTCGCGATCTTCGGCCCGGTATTCGCGCCATACTCCGAGTCGCAGACAGTGGGCTCGACCTGGGACGAACCCAGCGTGCAGATGCTGCTGGGCGCGGACCAGATCGGACGCGACATGCTGACCCGGCTGATCTACGGCGCGCGCATGACGATCGGGGTGGCGCTGGCCACCACGGCACTGTCGTTCTTCATCGGCATCACGCTGGGATTCGCGGCGGCAGTGCTGGGCGGCTGGGTCGACACCGTGATCTCGCGCCTGGTCGACGTGATCCTGTCGATCCCGCTGCTGATCCTGGCCTTGATCATCCTGGGCGTGTTCGGCTCGTCGATTCCGGTGCTGATCATCACGATCGCGGTGCTCGATTCGACCCGTGTGTTTCGATTGTCTCGGGCGCTGGGCATGAACCTGACGGTGCTGGAATATGTAGAGGCCGCGCGGCTGCGCGGCGAAGGCACCTGGTGGATCATCCGCCGCGAGATCCTGCCCAATGCATCGGCACCGCTGCTGTCGGAGTTCGGCTTGCGCTTTTGCTTCAACTTCCTGTTCATCGCCGCGCTGTCCTTCCTGGGACTTGGCATCCAGCCGCCATTTGCCGACTGGGGTGGCATGGTGCGCGAGAACTCCGCGGCGATCAATTTCGGCATGCTGGCGCCGATCTGGCCAGCTCTCGCGATCACCATCCTGACGGTCGGCGTCAACATGGTCGTGGACTGGCTGTTGTCGGTCGAAGCCCGCCCATCGGGCGCGCAGGCAGAAATGTGAGGCAACCATGATCGACAAGAGCGACAAGAAAATCATCCTGCAGATCAAGGGACTGCGCCTGGAAGCCGTGCGCGGTGGTGCAGTCATCGTCGACAACGTCGATGTGGTGCTGCATGCCGGCGAGGTACTGGGACTGATCGGCGAAAGCGGTGCCGGAAAATCCACCATTGGCCTGTCCGCGATGTCCTATGCGCGCGCCGGTGTGCACATCGCCGGTGGCGCGGTCGAGATCGACGGCGTCAATATCCGTACCCTCGATGCCGCCGGCCGGCGCGATGTGCGTGGCAAACGCATTTCGTATGTGGCGCAGTCCGCATCGGCGGCTTTCAACCCGGCCCATACCATCATGGACCAGGTCTGCGAGGCGCCGGTGATCCACGGCATCATGTCGCGCCAGGAGGCCGAGGACTGGGCGCGGCAACTGTTCAAGTCGCTCGACCTGCCCGACCACGAAACATTCGGCGACCGTTACCCGCACCAGGCCTCGGGCGGCCAGTTGCAGCGTGCGATGGCTGCGATGGCGATGTCCTGCCGACCCGACATCCTGGTGCTGGACGAACCCACCACCGCGCTGGACGTGACGACGCAGATCGAGGTGCTGATCCTGCTCAAGTCGCTGATCCGCGAATACGGTTCTGCGGCCCTGTACATCACCCACGACCTGGCCGTGGTGGCCCAGGTGGCCGACCGCATCAAGGTGCTGCGCCATGGCAAGGAGGTCGAGGAAGGCACGGTCGATGAGGTTCTGCAGGCGCCAAAACAGGAATACACCCGGATGCTGGTCGAGGTGCGTGGCGCGGCGGCCAGCGAGCGCGCGGTGCAATCATCAGTCAAGGACGACATCATCCTCAAGGTGGAGCATATCGATGCCGCCTACGGAAGCTTCAAGGTCGTCAATGACGTCAGCCTTGACGTTCGCCGCGGCGAGACCGTGGCCGTGGTTGGCGAGTCCGGCTCCGGCAAGTCGACGCTGGCGCGCATCATCACTGGCTTGCTGCCGCCGATTGCCGGCAGCATCACGTTCAAGGGCGAGCCCCTGCCCAAGTCGCTGGCCGAACGCAGCAAAGACCTGAAGCGCCAGATGCAACTGGTCTACCAGATCCCGGACGTGGCGCTGAACCCGCGCCAGCGGCTGATCGAGACCATCGGGCGGCCGGTCAGTTTCTACTTTGGAAAGAGTGGCGCGGATGTTCGCCAGCGGGCTGAAGAACTGATGGACCTGGTCGAGTTGCCCAAGGAGTTC
This sequence comes from Burkholderiaceae bacterium, assembly GCA_037968655.1. Taxonomy (GTDB): domain Bacteria; phylum Pseudomonadota; class Gammaproteobacteria; order Burkholderiales; family Burkholderiaceae_C; genus CAISIP01. Next base: position 1,978 of record JBBKVW010000271.1, on the reverse strand, counting down.
CTGTCGCGCCGGCCGCCGGAGCTCTCGGGTGGGCAGAAGCAGCGCGTTTGCATCGCGCGCGCGCTGGCCGCCGATCCCGACCTGATCATCCTGGACGAACCCACGTCGGCGCTCGACCCATTGGTGGCCGAGGAGATCCTGAAGCTGCTGCGCAAGCTGCAGGCCGAGTTGGGCCTGTCCTATGTGCTGATCACCCATGACCTGGATGTGGTGCACCGCATTGCGCACCGCACGGCGGTGATGCTGCAGGGCTCTTTCGTGGCCTTCGACAAGACCGACGCAATATTTGAAGGCCCCTACCACCCGTATACCGAGCAACTTGTCACGGCGGTGCCCATCATGCGCAGTGACTGGCTCGATGGGGTGCTGGCCAAGCGCGCCGCCAAGGAGAAGGAAAAAGCGCCGGCCTGATTTTTCAGGCAGTCACTGCCTGCGGGCAAGACCGCTTTGTTGCGGTCTTGCCCGTTTGCATTTTTGCGACGCATATCCGCCAGGCAGAGCGGACTCTGCAATTCGCCTTAGCATCGCAGGCATGCAAACACAACCATTGATGCCCTCGGTCTATCTGCCACACGGCGGCGGCCCGGCGTTTTTCATGCACGACGGCATGGGCGAGATGTTCCGGCCCATGGGCGAGTTCCTGGCGTCGTTTCGTTCCCTGCTGCCGGCGCGGCCGACCGCGATCCTGGTGGTGACCGCGCACTGGGAAGCACCGCTTGCGACTTTTGCTGGCGCACCGAAGCCGGAACTGATCTACGACTACTACGGTTTTCCCAGCGAGACCTATGCCATCACCTATCCGGCGCCGGGCGCGCCGGAACTGGCGAACAAGGCGGCCGGATTGTTGCGGCAGGCGGGCATCCAGGCCAGCATCGATCCGCAATATGGCTGGGACCATGGGGTCTTCATCCCGCTCAAGCGCATGTTCCCCGACGCCGACATTCCGGTGTTGGCTATGTCGCTCACTGCGGGACTCGATCCGGCCCAGCATGTCGCCTTCGGGGCTGCCCTGCGCCCCTTGCGCGATGACGGCGTGCTGATCATGGGCAGTGGCATGAGTTATCACAATCTGCGCCAGATGGGCAATGGCGCGGCGGCAGCACAGTTTGACCAATGGCTCGACAGCGCACTCGGCGGCGACTCCGCGCATCGACGGTCCCAGCTGGCGCAATGGTCCAAGGCGCCATCAGGCCGGGTCGCGCATCCACGCGAGGAGCATTTGTTGCCGCTGATGGTCGCATCCGGCGCGGGCAGCGATGTGCCAGCGCGCAAGTTGTGGAGTGGGGCGGTGGGGCCGACGGCGGTGTCCGCCTGGGCCTTCGATTAGGGCCCGTTCACACTGCGAACGCAGGTGCGAACGGGTTCAGGGTCATGCCAATTGGCGTTCCCCAGTTGGCCCCTTCGGCCATAACTGGCGCCGGACTACCTCAGATATTCGAATCGGCGAATGAGGCCTTGCGCCGGTTCACATAGTCCAGAACTGCCTCGTCCACTGCCACATCCATCGCCGGCAGTTCGTATTCGGCCAGCTGTTTCTTGAAGCTGGCATTGGCGCGTTGCGCCAGATCGCGCGAGCCCTCGGCTTCCCACTGCTCGTAGCTGTTGTTGTCGGTGATGGGCGAACGGTAAAACGCGTTCTCGAAATTGGCCTGAGTGTGGGCACAGCCCAGGAAATGCTTGCCCGGGCCGACTTCGCGGATGGCGTCCATCGCCTGGCCGTTCTCGGACATGTCGACTCCGGCCAGCAGGGTGTGCATCATGCCGGCCTGGTCGACGTCCATGATGAATTTCTCGTAGCCCATCGACAGGCCACCTTCGAGCCAGCCGGCGGTGTGCAGCACGAAATTGACACCGGCATGGCAAGTGGGCAGCAGCGTGTTAGCCGACTCGGATGCCGCCTGCGCATCGGCGATCTTGGAGCCGCACAGGCCGCCGCCCGAGCGAAAGGGCACGCCCAGGCGCCGCGCCAGCGCGGCGC
>JBBKVW010000270.1:0-12823 GCA_037968655.1 Burkholderiaceae bacterium | reverse complement strand
TTTGCGCGCTGGATCCTGCCCTTCGATCCGCTCACGCAGGACTTCACGGCGACGCTGCAGGGTCCGTCGACGGTGCACTGGTTCGGCACCGACGAGCTCGGCCGCGACATGCTGGCACGGGTGGTGTACGGCGCGCGCACGTCCCTGATCACGGCGGCCGGCGCGGTGGCGATTGCCGCAGTTGTCGGCGTGCCGATCGGCCTGGTAGCGGGCTTCTTCGGCGGCTGGCGCGACACGCTGCTGATGCGCCTGGTCGACGTGCTGCTGTCCCTGCCCGGCATCCTGTTCGCGCTGGCGATGATCGCGGTGCTCGGGCGCAGCCAGACCGCCGCGCTGGTGGCGGTGGGCATCACCGGCATCCCGAGTTTTGCGCGCATCACGCGGGCCCAGGTGCTGTCGCTGCGCAAGCGCGATTTCGTCACCGCGGTCGAGGCGCTCGGCGGTTCGGCCAGCTACAACATGTTCAGCACCGTGCTGCCCAATTCCTGGAGCCCAATTCTGGTGCAAGTGGTGATCCTGTCGTCGGTGGCGATCCTGATCGAGGCCTCGCTGGCCTTCCTGGGCGTGGGCATTCCGCCGCCGACGCCCAGCTGGGGCGAGATGCTGCGCACCGGCAAGTCCTACCTGTATGACGCGCCGACCTATGCGGTGCTGCCGGGCCTGGTGCTCACCTTCACGATCCTGTCGCTGGACACCATCGGCCGCACGCTGGCCAGCGTGCTGGAGGATCGCCATGAAAGCGGCGCTGCCATCGATGGCGCGAGCGGGAGCCGCCCGTGATCGGCTACATACTGCGCCGCCTGATGCAGTTGCTGCCGGTGCTGCTGATCGCCTCCACCGGCATCTGGGCCATGATTTACGCAGTGCCGGGCAGTCCGGTGGCGGCCATGGTGGGCGAGAACGCGACGCCCGAGCATATCCAGGCCGTCACGATCCGACTGGGCCTGGACAAGCCGGTCCATGTGCAGTACTGGACCTGGCTGACCAATGCGGTGCAGGGCGATTTCGGCGTCTCGATCCAGAACCGCGAACCGGTGCTGAACCTGGTCGCACAGCGCATTCCGGCCACGATACAGCTCGGACTGGCCGCCACCATCGTCGGGCTGTTGTTGGGGGTGCCGGTGGCGGTGGTCAGCGCGCTCAGGCCCGGCTCCTGGCTCGATCGTGTGCTCAGCGGCTGGAGTGCGCTGGCGCTGGGGGTGCCGACCTTCTGGCTCGGCATATTGCTGATCCTGCTGTTCGCGGTCAAGCTGCGCTGGCTGCCGTCCGCATCGGCCTATGTGTCGATCGTCGATTCGCCGTGGCAGGCACTGCGCAACCTGTTGTTGCCGGCGCTGACGCTGGGCGTCTATGTGTCGGGCATCTTCGCGCGCTTCCTGCGTGCGTCGCTGCTGGGCGAACTCAAGGCCGACTATGTGCGCACCGCGCGCTCCAAGGGCCTGCCCGAGCGCGACGTGATCGGCCGCCATGTGATGCGCAACGCCCTGCTGCCCTTCGTGACCATCGTCGGACTGATGATGGCCACCTTCATCGGCGGCACCGTCGTGACCGAGGCGGTGTTCACCTACCCGGGACTGGGCCGGTTGCTGATCCAGGCGATCGGCACGCGCGACTATCCGCTGATCCAGGGCTGCATCCTGTTCATCCTGGTGGTGTTCGTGCTGATCAACCTGGCGGTGGATGTGCTGTATGCGTACATCGATCCGCGCATCGACTACGGTTGAGCGGTTCGGATCAACGCCCGCCTTGGCTGCCTGTGGCGGCGCTCGCGGCCTTGCCGGCGGCGATGCCTGCGTGCACCCGCTGCAACAGCTCTGCATGCCGGCCTTCGCCGGCGCGTGCGGCTCCGTCTGTCGGCTGTTGCGCCAGCGTGAAGTTGCCGCCGTCGTTGTTGCCGCGCACCAGCATCGCCAGCGGCCGCTCGCCACTTTCCTGCCGCACGCAGGGCGCCACGTAGCGGATCGCAAGGCCGATGCGGGGCTGGTCGGAACGGTTGGCGTTCGACCCGTGCACGATCCACAGATGGTGCAGCGACATCTGGCCTGGCTGCAGCACCAGGTCGACGGCGCGTGACTCGTCCACGGCAACGGCAATCTCCTGGCCGCGCGTCAAGGCGTTGTCCTCGGCCCAGGTGTCGCGCTGCGGCAGATGGGGCCTATGGTGGGAGCCGGGAATCATGCGCATGCAGCCGTTCCCGGCGTTGACCGGACCGAGCGCGATCCAGGCGGTGGCGACCTCCATCGGTGACAGGCCCCAGTAGGCGCCGTCCTGGTGCCAGCTGATGTAGGACCTGTCGCCCGGCATCTTGATGAACCAGACGGTGTTCCAGGCCAGCAGGTCGGGGCCGAGCACCTGTTCCACCGCGTCCAGGATGCCGCTTTCGCGTGTCAGCGCGTCGACCCAGGGCAGTACGAAATGCGTGTCGGCGTAGACCTGCCAGCGCCGGGAGGCGCTCAGCGTGGCGAGCTTGTCCTTGTGCTCGGCCTGAAACGCGTCAAAGCAGTCGCGGTAGTGCTGCATCGTGTCCGGTGCCAAGGCCGGCAGCGGGCACACGAAGCCGTCGGCGTCGAAACGCGCGCGCAGTGCTGTGTCGGGGGCGGCAAGCATGGCGACCGCCGGGGTGCTGTCAGATCGTGATCTTGCGCGCGCGCGCCACCACCGGCCAGCTCTCGTCGGCCACGCCCTTGTGCACCGCCCAGACGTCGCTGTGCAGCGCCATCGTCGGGCAGATGTGGCGCGGAATGCCGTACACCACATCACCGACCTGGTAGTCGGCGGCGCGCGGCGTCTGCACCACCAGATGCTCCTCGCTGTGCGTCACCAGGCTGGCGTCTTCCAGCCCCATCAGGCGCACCCGGGGTTGGGGCATCTCGGCCGCCACCGCCTTGTGCCCCAGGTCAAAGCACAGGCGATCGGGCGTCGGTTTGCTGATGACGCGCGTCATCAGCATCGCGCCATTGAGGAAATGGTGGTCCGGGCAGACCTCGGCCTGGCCGAAGTCCCACAACACCGTGGTGCCGGCGCCGACCTCGGTGTCGGCTTGCTGCGCCAGCAGCGCGAAGGTGGGTGTGCCGCTGGCAATCGTGCGCGGCACCGGGTGGCCCTCGGCCAGCATCTGGTCGCGCAATTTCCACACCGGCGCAAATGCGGCGTCCACCGCACTGGCCAGCGCGTTGCTGTCGGTGTTGCGCAAATGGCCGTCATAGGCATGCAGTCCGCCCACCGCGATACCCGGCGCCTTGCACATCGCGCGGTACAGGTCGGCGGCCGCGGCATCGGGAATGATGCCGGTGCGGTTCATTCCCACGTTCAGGTCCAGGTACAGCGTGATCGTCACGTTCTCGGCCACGGCCGCGCGACTGATCGAAGCCAGGTTGGCCGGGTCGTCGACCAGCGTGGCGAAACGGGTATCCGCAAATCGACGCATCAGTGCGACCAGTCGCAGCACATTCGGGCCCACCGGCTGGTAGGCCAGCAGTATGTCTTCGCCACCCGCGGCGGCCGTCATTTCGGCCTCGGCAATGGTCGACACCTTGAACTTGTGGATGCCGGCCTTGCGCTTGAGCGCCACGATCTGCGGCAGCTTGTGGGTCTTGACATGCGGGCGCAGGCGCGCCGCGCCGCCGGCCATGTCGACCATGCGCTTGAGGTTTTGCTCGACCCGGTCGGGGTAGACCAGCACGGTCGGCGTGCTGATGGCGTTGGCATTGGAGATGGCATACCAGTCGGACACGGGGACCTCTTTTCGGATGGGTAGGTGGCGGAGCGGCTATGGGGCCGCACATGGATGTGCGGGACGTCCAAGGATGCATCTGATGTTAGTCATTAGCATGCCTTGGCAACGCTGGCGGCTGTTTCGCCGGGTGAAATCGCCACGCCGCAGCCAGGGCCAGGCGCTTCAAGCCGGCATCGTGAAGAACGGGATGTCGTCGGAGCGTCCAAGCGCGTCGAGCGCTTGGCAACTCTGGCTCAACAGGAATGCCGCCACTGCGCTATGGGTTTGGGGCATCATCATCGTGCTGCGGTCCACCACCGCGATGCCGGCTGCCTTGCACAGCGCCAACGCGAAATGCGGCTCCAGCGCCGCGACCGCGACCCGGCCGTCCTTGCAGGGATAGACCCGGTAACCGGCATGCGCGCCGGCCAGTGATGCGCCAGCTGTGGTCAGCCCCCAGCTGTGGGGCAGGCCGAGATAGGCAGCGGCAGCCGATAGCGCCACTTCCACCTGCACACCCTTGCCGATGCGGCGCTGCTCCAGCACGGCAGCCAGCACGCCTTCGGCCGCCATCAGCGAGCCGCCCATGTCGGCAAACAGGGTGGGCGGCATGTCCAGACCCGGCACCAGGCCGTGTTCGGCCATGTAGGTCAGGTCATGGCCGGGCTCTTCGGCGCGCGCGCCGTGCGAGCCGACGATGGCCACCTGCGACAACTGCGGGTAGGACTTGTGCAGGCTGTTCCAGTCCAGGCCAAGCTTATTCAGCGCAGAGGGGCGAAACGAGGTCAGCAGTACATCGGTGCGCGCCAGTGCCTTGTGCAGGGCCTTTTGCCCCGGTTCGGCGCGCAGATCAGCGCTGAACACCTTGACGCCCTGTTGCAGCAGCGCATAGGTGGCGCGGTTGTACAGGCCCATCGGATCGCCTGTCGGCGGTTCGAGTTTGCTGCAGGTGGCCCCCAGCGTGCGCAGACGCATCAGCGCGGCCGGACCGGGGATGTTGAGCGCCAGGCTCAGGACGCGCACGCCGCGCAGCGGCTTGATCGGGGCAGGGGTTTTTGCAATTGGCAGGGTGGAGCGCAATTTACCCCATCGGGCATATGCGCTGGCTCTGCACGTCGACGCACGCGCTTCGGCTATCGATGGCTTTAAGGCCTTGCCGGGGAAGTATGCGAGCGAACTGCTTTCGCAACTTGTCGCCTTGGCCGACTTCGGGCAAGCCCTCAATCGCGTCATCCTGCAGAGCGCCGCAGGCCGCTACGGCAGCTGGCCGCGCTCAGTTCGCCTGGCTCGGCACTGTTATTTCCGCCGACAGCAGGCAGCCGAACTCACGCGCAAAGTCAACCGAAACGCGGGCATGCACCGCGCCCTGGCGGTCCAGAAATTTCTGTTTGCCTGACACGCTGATGACACCTTCGTGCCAAATATTGGGATGGATATACAGGCCCTGCGAGCCGTCGAATCGGAAGCAGATGAACTTGTCCGGCATGATGTCGTCGCCGGGCAGGGCCAGCGGCACCAGGAAGGGCTTTCTCTGTTGCGGAAAGAACATCTGGCCGCCGTCCGGGTGGTAGTTGGCATGCCACAGCAGCATGCGCTGCGGGTCGCGCTGATGGCTTTCGTTGGCCTCGGCCGGATCTACCGCATAGGCCAGGATGTAGTGGCCGTTGACGGCGTCGTTGTGGCCGTAGAGCACATCGCCCTTCCATTCGCTGACGAAGATCCCCTCGGTGGTTCCGGCCTCGTCGCCGGTGTCGGTGTCCACCGGCCGCCAGCCGGCGGCGGGCCAGCGCGTGATCTCGACGCGGCAGTCTTCGGGCTTGTTCACCAGGTGGCCATAGTCCTGCAAGTTTTCGGGCGTGGCATCGACCACGGGCATCGGCACGATGCGCAGGTCGGGTGGAAGGTCGGGGTTGAGGTAATCGATCGCGGGAGTCATGTATTGCATGGCCTGCCATTGCAGCGGGCTCGGGAAAACCCGTATTTTAACGCCCGTCGTCTGGCGGGCGGGTCTTTTGGCCCAATGCCAGCACCAGCGCGGCCACACAGGCGGCCATCGATGTCAATTGCAATGGCCCCAATGGTTCGCCATGCACCAGCGCACCCGAAAACATGGCCACGACCGGAACCATCACGGACGACAGGCCTGCGATGTTGGCAGGCAGCAGGCCGACGATGGCAAACCAGCACAGGTTGCCGATGCACATCGGCACCAGGATGATCCAGGACACGACCACGATCGTCTGCCAGCTGGGCATGAACCACTGGCCCTCGCCCAGTACCAGTGCCACGGCGGAAATCGGAATCGACCCCAGCAGCAGCTGCCACCCGGTCAATACCAGCACCGGTACCTGCACATTGCCGCGTTTGAGAATCAGGGTGCCGATCGCCCAGCCGATAGCCGATAGCAGGCCGCAGGCCAGGCCCAGCGGCGCTGCGGCATAGTTGCTGAAATTGGGCCACATCAGCAAGGTGACGCCGGCACCCCCCAGTGCCAGCGCCAGCAGCAGGCGCGCATGCAGCCGTTCGCCGAGCACAGCCCATGCAATCAACGCGCCCCACAGCGGCATCGTGAAGCCCAGCACGGCGGCCTGGCCCGACGGAATCAGCACCGCCGCATAGGTGCTGGCGACGTTCCAGATCACCAGATAGAAGAAGGTGGCCAGCCCGATGGTCTTCCAGTAGCGGCGCGGAATCGCGAGTGGCACGCCGCGCAGCCGGGCAAACAGCAGCAGGGTCAGACCACCGGTGGCCATGGCGAAGCCGCGAAAAGTCCAGACCGACAACTCGCGCACCGCATACGGAAACAGCGGCCAGTTGGTGCCCCAGACCAGGGTCAGTGCAATGAGCAGGAAGATGGCGCGGCGCGGGACCGCATTGGATGTGGGGATGGTGGCGGGCATGGCGGTCGCTGTCGGAGGGATCAGCGCCGTCGCTGTGCGGACGCCAGCGGGCATTGTCGCGTGCGGACGGTGCGATGTCGCGCCCGCGCGAGTCGACCGGGCGACAGCTCGCCGACGCGCGTGGATTGCAGTTGGCCCCCGACAGAGGCGCGGAACTACGGCGCGCAGGGCACCGCTGAACGGACTATTTCAGATGCTTGCCAAAAAACGCCATCGTGCGGCCCCAGGCCTGCTCGGCCAGTGCCGCGTCGTACTTGATGAACGGCAGGCCCTTGGAATCGGCTTCCTCATTGGCAAATGCATGCTTGGCCGCGTAGCGGTGAAACTCATACGACACCTTGGCCGCCGCCAGCTTCTTCTCCAGTTCATCGACTTTGGCTATTGGAAATGGCACATCGTCGTTGGCGAAGTGCGCCATCAGCGGCACCTTGATCTTGCTGGCATCGATGAATTCCAGCGGCGGGTAGCCATACCAGGCCACGCCGGCGTCCATGTTGGGAACGAACACTGACGACAGCAGCGTCAGCGCGCCGCCCATGCAAAAACCGGTCACGCCGACCTTGGCACTGCCGCTGGCCTTGAGCTGGCTGACTGCGCCGGCGATGTCCTGGCTTGCCGCATCGGCGAAATCGAGCGCATTCATCAGGTGCTCGGCCTCGTTGGCCTGCAGGCCGACCTTGCCGCGATACAGGTCGGGCACCAGGGCGCGATAACCTGCAGCAGCCAGCTTGTCGGCAACCCCGCGGATCTGGTCGTTCAGGCCCCACCATTCCTGGATCACGACGATGCCGGGGGCCTTGGCGCCGTCGGCAGGCTCGGCCATGTAGCCGTTGACTTCCTGACCGTCGGGGCGTTTGAAGCTGATTGTGGTTCCCATGGGGCATCTCCTGTTCGGGTTGAAAGAGTCTGTGATCGGACATTGTGCATCCGGCTTCACGCGCGCTGCAATGCCTGTTGGCGCCGCTGGCAATCGTCGTATGCATTGCATGGGCCCGGGCAGTCATCGGAGATCCGGCTGATTGCCGCTGTTGTAGGCAGGCTGTACTATCCTTTGATCAACCGGAGGCGACAAGAATGCCCGAGACCATGGGCCGACAACGTCTGGCCGCGCTGCTGGCGGCAGATGCGGCCGGGTTTTCCCGCCTGATCTCGATCGATGCGGACGGTACGGTACGGGCGCTCGACAGCGCGAGGACCATATTCCGCCGTTTGATCGAGCAGCATGAGGGACGGGTCATCGACATGGCCGGAGATTCCGTGCTGGCAGTGTTCGAAACCGCTGCTGGCGCGGTTCGCGCCGCACTGGAAATCCAGGCCGACATCGACGCGCAATTCGCGCAAACCCAGCACGCTGGCGGGCTGCGTTTTCGCATTGGCGTGCATCTTGGCGATGTCATTGAAAAGCCGGATGGCACGGTTTATGGCGATGGGGTCAATATCGCGTCACGGCTGCAAAGCCTGGTCGAGCCCGGTGGCGTGCTGGTGTCGGATGCGGTGCACGGCGCGGTGCGGGGCAAGTTGAGCGCGGTGTTCGTCGACCTGGGCGAGCAGACGGTCAAGAGCATCGACTACCCGATTCGGGCGTACCGGGTGTCGGTGCAGGCGCCGGTGGCCTTGCCGGTGCCGGTTCCGTTGGAGTCGGCCGCTGTCACGTCCGCAGACAAGCCGTCCATCATCGTGCTGCCTTTCGCCAACATGAGCGGGGCGCCCGAGCAGGAGTTTTTTGCCGATGGGCTGACCGAGGACATCCTGACCGACCTGTCGCGGTTTCGCGAGCTGTTCGTCATCTCGCGCAACACGTCGTTCAAATTCAAGGGCCAGGCCGTCGATGTGAAGCAGGTCGCCAAGGACCTGGATGTACGCTATGTCGTCGAGGGCAGCGTGCGCAAGGTGGGCAACCGCGTGCGCATCACGGTGCAGCTGATCGACGCCGCTGCCGACCGCCATATCTGGGCCGAACGCTATGACCGTGACCTGGAGGACATATTCGCGATCCAGGACGAGGTCACCACGGCGATCGTCGCCATACTGCCCGGTCGACTGGAGGCCGACGCGCGCAGCCGCGCCGAGCGCAAACCACCGGCCAGCATGGCGGCGTACGAATGCGTGCTCGAGGCCAAGGTGCTGCACCACCGATCCTGCCGCGACGACAACCTGCGCGCGATCGACCTGATCGAGCGCGCTATCACGCTCGATCCGCGCTACGGCCATGCGCATGCCTGGCGCGCCTGCATCCTGGGTCAGCAGTGGGGATACGGCTGGTGCGAGGATCGCGCGGCGACGGAGGGCATGATCACGCAGGAACTCGACACGGCATTGGCGCTCGACGAGAACGACAGCGACGTGCACCGGATACTCGCCGCGGTAGCGGTGATCCAGGACAACCTGGACAAGGCCCGATTCCACCAGCAGCGGGCTCTGGCGTTGAACCCGAACGACGACCTGATCGTGGTGCAGCAGGGCGAACTGCTGACCTGGCTGGGCCAGCCAGAGGAGGGCGTCGAATGGGTGCGCAAGGCGATGCGCCTCAATCCGTTCCATCTCGAGCGCTTCTGGTTCCATCTTGCGCGGGGCCAGTTTGCCGCGCGGCGCTATGCCGAGGCGATCGATGCGATGCACCACATCACGGCACCCGACGCGCTGCACCATGCGCTGATGGCGGGCTGCCACGCGCAGCTCGGCCAGAACGCTGACGCAGCGAAGCACGTTGAGCAGGTGCACAAACGCATTGCGGGATTCAGCGTTGGTGAACACTGCCTGCCCTTGCTGCACTATTTGAGCCAGTCCGATCTGGCACACCACCGCGAGGCACTGGTCAAGGCCGGATTGCCGGCATGAGCCGGCGCCGCGCCATCGACACACTTGCCGCAATCGAGGGCATGGCACGGGCCGGTCGCCATGCACATGCCATGGCCCTGTGTACCGAGTCTCTGGCTCGGGCGCGCCGTGCACCTGTGCAGCGCGTGGCGCTGCTCGATCTGCGCGCCGAGTCGCTGCTGGCCCAAGGCCGGTTCGACGAAGCCGCGGCTGACGCGCAATCGATGCTGGCCATCGCCAGCGCGCCGGGCGCCGGTCTGGCGACCGTAATCCGCGCGCACATGCGCCAGGCGCTGGTGCAGATGCGCCTGGGCAAGACCCAGCCGGCCCTGGAGTCTGCCGATGCCGCTGTGAAAGCGGCTCGCGCACTGCGCCAACCGCCGCTATTGGCGCAATCCCTGCTGTGCCATGCCGAGGCGCTGTTGCGCGCGGCGCAACCCGACGCCGCCGTCGCTGCCGCACGGCGCGTTGCCGAGATGTTCGCGCAATTGGGTGACCCGATGCGACTGGGCCGGTCCCGCTGGGTCGAGGCTTTCGCGCAGACCCGCCTGTCGCAGAACGACGCCTCGCGCGTCGCGGCGCAGCAGGCTGTGGATCTGGCGCGCCAGAGTGATGACACGCACGGCCTGGCCAATGCGCTCAATGTGCTGAGTTTCAGCTGCCAGGATATCGCCGAGCGCATGGACATCCTGCGTCAGGCCGAGCAGGCGTTCGGGCGCTGCGGTTATGTCTTTGGCCGCATGCTGGTGCTCGGCAACCTGTCGTTGGCGTTTGCCGAGCTGGGTCTGTATCGCCACGCCTGCCGGCTTGGGGACCTGTGCTCGGAGCTGGCCGAGCGCATCGGCGCGCCGGTAAATCTCGCGCTGGAACAAGGTGCGATCCTGTATTGGAAGGTCGCCCAGGGCCAACTGGTCGAAGCGCGTGCCCGCTGGCCCGCCTACGATGCGATGGTCACCGCACTGAACGATCCGCTGACGCGCTGCGACCGCGAGTTGTGGGCCAGCGCGTTGGCGCTGGCCGAGGGCGATGCGCCGGCCGCCATGAAGCGCCTGCGCGCCCTCCTGCGCGATGTGCGGGCGAACAACCCGGGTTTCGAGCTCGATGTGCTGATTCCGCTGGCCCGATTGATGCTGTTGCAGGGCGATTTTGCAGGGGCCCTGCGCGCAACGCGTCGCGGGACCCGGTTGCACGCCGGGCACGGATTCGCGCGCACCGGCTTCGGTCAGAGCCAGGACATCTGGTGGTGGCACAGCCGCGCGCTGGCGGCCAGTGGTCGTGACGACGATGCCTGGTTTGCGTTGCAACGCGCTCATGCGATCCTGCTTCAGGCCGTGGAACATGTGCGTGACGAAGGTCTGCGGCGCAGCTACCTGAGCAAACATGCGACCAACCGCGCCATCGTGCGGGGCTGGCTGCGGGAGTCGGGGCGCCGCGGCGTGTCCGATGCCCAGCGTCTGGCGCATCTTTCCCCGGTCAGCGATGTGACCGAGCCGTTCCGTCGCCTGGTCGACATTGGCATGCGACTGAACGAATTGCGCAGCGTCGACGACCTGTACGATTTCCTGATCGACGAGATCACCGAACTCGGCGGTGCACAGCGGGTGCTGGTGGTGTTGGCCGATGAGGACCGATGGCGGATCGCCGGGTCACTGCTGCCGGCTGGCGAAGATGCGCAGGTGCTGCTGGACGCGGTGACGCCCTGGCTGGACGAATCCCGTACCACCCACCTTGCACGCCTGCGCCATGGCCCTGATGGCGCCAACGCGCTTGGGCAGCGCTCCTGCCTGGTGGCGCCGATGGTGGCGCAGGGCCGGCTGATCGGTTGTGTCTATGCCGACATCGAGGGAGATTTTGGTCGACTGCATGAGGGGGATCGTGACCTGCTGGCGATGCTGGCGTCACAGGCCGCAGTCGCGCTGGTCAACGCGCAATGGGGCGAGGACCTTGAGCACAGGGTCGCCCAGCGCACGCTAGCGCTGAGCGAGGCGCTGGAGCAGCAAACCGCGACGGCCGACGTGCTCAAGGTCATCGCGAGTTCCCCATCGGAGGTGCAGCCGGTGTTTGACGCCATCGTGCACAGCGCGGCCCGGCTGTTCGGGCGCAAGACGGCGCTGCGCACCGTCGAGCCCGAAGGTCTGCTGCGGCGCGCGCGCAGCTACCCGCTGACGGCCGGAGAATTCCACGGGCCCGAGCTGTTGCCGCTCGATCGCAACAATCTGGCTGGACGGGCCGTGCTGGCAGGCAAAGCCTTGCAAGTGGTCGATATTACGGCGCCCGAAGCCCTGGTCGATGGCCCCGCGTATGCCCGCAGCCTGGCTTTTCGTTCTATCGCCTTGGCGCCTCTGATGTGCGATGGTGCGGCGATCGGCGTCATCGCGATGTCGTCTCCAGAGCCCGGCGCCATGAGCGCCCAGCAGATGGAACTGCTGCAGACCTTCGCCGACCAGGCCGTGATCGCGATCCAGAACGCGCGGCTGTTCCGTGAGACGCAGGAGTCGCTGGCGCGCCAGACCGCCACCTCCGAAGTGCTGCAGGTGGTCAGCAGCTCGATGGCCGACGTCCAGCCCGTGCTCGACAAGATCCTGCAAAGTTGCGAGCGGCTGTTCCGCTCGCACAGTCAGGCGATCAACCTGCTGGGTGAAGACAAGCACCTGCATCTGGCAGCGTTCAGTGTGCGGACCTTGCTCGACGACTCCGGGCGTGCGGTGCCGGCAGGATGGAACTTTGAGCGCCTGCGCGACGCCTACCCGATCAAACTCGATGCGAAGTCCCTGCAGGCGGTGCAGAACATGCGACACGTGATGAGCTTCGCCGACGTGCTGAACGACCCCGGTGCGCCGGAGGGCCTGCGCTCGGTCAGCGAGATGCTGGGGAACAGCTTTGCCCAGATGATGGCGCCACTGTTTGCGGCGGACCGATATATCGGCAACATCTGCGTGAACCGCGCGCTGAACGACGGATTCAGCGAGAGTGAGCAGGCCTTGCTCAAGACATTTTCCGACCAGGCGGTGATCGCGATCCAGAACGCGCGCTTGTACAAGGAGGCGCAGGACGCGCGGGCCGCGGCTGAATCCGCCAACCAGGCCAAGAGCGCCTTTCTTGCCACGATGAGCCACGAGATCCGCACGCCGATGAACGGCGTGATCGGCATGAGCGCTCTGTTACTGGACACCAAACTTGACGACGAGCAGAAGGATCTCGCGCGCACCGTGCGCGACAGCGGCGAGAGCCTGCTGACCATCATCAACGACATCCTGGACTTCTCCAAGATCGAGGCCGGCAAGCTCGACGTGGAAAGCGCAGCCTTCGACCTGCGCGCGTGCGTGAAATCGGCGGTCGAACTGGTGCGCCACCGCGCCACCGACAAGAAGCTCAGCCTGGTCGTTGCCAT
>JBBKVW010000269.1:0-8967 GCA_037968655.1 Burkholderiaceae bacterium | reverse complement strand
CGCCAAGGCCGGGCGCGACATATTGCCGGGCATCGGCAGCGGGTTGTGGGACATATTGCGGGCCGGCCTTGGCGCAGCCCAGGGCGCCGCCGCGCTGCCACTGCAGGCACCCGCGTCGCCATTCAACGTGGAAATTTCCGGCTCGCGCCGCTTTGCCGCCCAGTCGTATTCGCTCAAGCGGATCAAGCAGATCGGAGCAGCTGGCGCCGCCACCGTCAACGATGTCACGCTGGCGATCTGCGCCGGCGCACTGCGCACATACCTGCTGGCCCAGGACAAGCTGCCCAAGAAGCCACTGGTGGCCATGGTGCCGGTTTCGCTGCATGGCGAAACCGATGCCGGTGGCAACCAGGTCACGCTGCTGCTGGCCAACCTGGCGACGCATCTGGCCGACCCGATCGAGCGCCTGCAGGCCATCGTGCGCAGCACGAGCGAGGCCAAGCAACGCCTGTCGGCGATGCCACGGCTGCAAAAGATGGCGCACGGCATGACCACGATGGCGCCGCTCGGCCCGGGCATGGTGACCGGCAGCGCGCGCAAGCGGCCGGTGTTCAACGTGGTGATATCCAACGTGCCGGGTCCGCGCGAGACGCTGTATCTGAACGGCGCGCAACTGGACGAGGTGTATCCGGTCTCGATCGCCACCCACTACCTGGCGCTGAACATCACCATCAGCGGTTATGGCGACGCACTGGGCTTTGGCTACACCGCCTGCCGCCGCTCGGTACCTGGCCTGCAGCGCATGCTGGACTACACCGACGAGGCCATCGCCGAACTGGAACAGGCGTTGGGTGTCGTTGCCGCCAAGGCGGGCAGCAAGGCCCGCGCGCCAAAGCCCAAGCCAGGTCCGACCGCGCGCAAACGGGCTGCGGCAAAATCTGCTGCGGTCAAGCCAGCGCCGCGCGCGGCAGCCGCCAAGCGCGGAACTCGCGCGGCGGCACCGCGACGCCGGCCCGGCAAAGACATACAAAACCTCTGAAACAACCCCAGGAGCGCACCCGAATGAAAACCCGCATTACCGAACTGTTCGGCATCGAACACCCCATCATCCAGGGCGGCATGCACTTTGTCGGCTTTGCCGAACTGGCCGCGGCGGTGTCCAACGCCGGCGGCCTGGGCATCATCACCGGCCTGACGCAAAAGACGCCCGAACTGCTGGCCAATGAAATACGGCGCTGCCGCGGGATGACCGACAAGCCCTTTGGCGTCAACCTGACATTTTTGCCGGTGGTCAAGTCGCCCGACTACCCGGGCTATATCCGCGCCATCGTCGAAGGCGGCGTCAAGATCGTCGAGACCGCCGGCAACAACCCGCAGAAGTGGCTGAGCGGCCTGCACGAGGCCGGCGTCAAGGTGATCCACAAATGCACCTCGGTGCGCCATTCGCTCAAGGCCGAAGCCATCGGTTGCGATGCGGTGAGCGTGGACGGATTCGAATGCGGCGGCCATCCGGGCGAGGACGATATTCCCAACTTCATCCTGCTGCCGCGCGCCGCCGAGGCACTGAAGATTCCATTTGTCGCATCCGGCGGCATGGCCGACGGCCGCTCGCTGGTGGCCGCGCTGGCGCTGGGCGCCGACGGCATGAACATGGGCACCCGATTCATCGCCACCAAGGAGGCGCCGGTGCACGAGAACGTCAAGCAGGCCATCGTCGCGGCGAGCGAACTGGACACGCGCCTGGTGATGCGTCCGCTGCGCAACACCGAACGGGTGCTGCACAACGCGGCAGTCGAACGCCTGCTGGAAAAAGAGCGCACGCTGGGCGCGAAGCTGAAGTTCGAAGACATCATCGAGGAAGTGGCCGGCGTCTACCCGCGCATCATGCTCGAGGGGCATATGGAGGCAGGTGCATGGTCGTGCGGCATGGTGGCGGGGCTGATCAACGACGTGCCGACCGTGGCGCAGTTGATCGATCGCATCATGGCCGAGGCCGATGCGCTGATTCGCCAGCGTTTGGGGGGATTCCTGGCGGCCTGACTTGCTCGGCTATCGACTTGTCCGCTGGTTTTTATCGTCCCTGGCTTGTCCGTTGAGCCTTGGACGTTCGACCGGCCACTGAACAATTCCTTTCGACCCCAAAACATGCCACTGATCTTTGTCTACGGCTCGCTCAAGGCGGGCTTCCAGAATTTCCACCTCAACAAGGGGGTGCGCCAACCGGGCACGTTTCGCACCCGCGAACGCCTGCCGATGTTTCTGCTGGGCGATGGCCACGTGCCTTGCCTGGTGCTGGCGCCAGGCTCCGGTCACCAGGTGCGCGGAGAGGTCTATGACGTCGACGACGAGGTACTCGCGGCGATGGATGGGCTCGAACGACTGGGCGAGCCCAGGGGCTATCGGCGCGTCACCATCGACGTCGAGGCGACGGGTGATGGCCTTGCAGCTGCCTTGTTGACACCATTTGTCTACGTCAAGCTGCCAGAACATGTCGACGCCGGCGACAAGCACGACGGGCCGCTGGTCGAATACACGACCGAATATGCAGCGAAGTTTCATTGGTGATCACATCCGACGCACCGCTGCCTTGTCGCGCATGAGAGCCCGCGCGCTACAGCCATGACAAGCACGCAACTGTCGCACCCACCCACGCGGCTGCGCAGATTGCACCGCCTGTCGGCCAGCGTGCTGATCGTGTTTGCGCTGGCTCATCTCTCAAATCATCTGGATTCAATGGCTGGCATCGGGGCGCATATCGCGTTCATGGACGCGGCGCGGTCAGTCTATCGCCAGCCGCTGGTAGAGATCGTGCTGCTGGCCTGCGTCGCGTTTCAGGTCGGTACCGGCCTGTGGCTGCTGGTCTCGGGCTGGCGCCGTCGCCGCGGCGGCATCGCATGGCTGCAGGCGGCGTCTGGCGCTTTGCTGGCGTTCTTCCTGCTGGCGCATGTGGGTGCTGTCCTGGCGGGCCGGGCCATCTTTCAGCTCGACACGAATTTCTATTTCGCCGCTGCGGGCTTTCATGTGCCGCCGTTTGCGTGGTTTTTTGCGCCCTACTACTTTCTGGCCGTCGTCGCGCTGTTCACGCATCTGGGCTGCGCCGCTTACTGGTATTTGGCTGGTACTGATGCACGCAAAGCCAAACGGGCATTGCACGCAATGATCGGCATCGGAGTCGTCGTGTCGCTGCTCATAGTCCTGTCGCTGGCCGGCCTGCTGCACGGCTTTGTGCTTCCATCGGAATACAGAGTGCCCTACTTGGGACAGACGCATTGACCCCAATTGACGCACCGGCGACGTCAGGCCTGGCTCATCATTGCGCGATCGTCAGGGCCACGTCACCGTTGCTGGCGAATTCGGCGCAGAACTACTCGACCACCGCGCGATGCTCCTAGCAGCCGTGAGCGATCTTGGTCTACTTGACGCAAGCCGACAATCCTTCGACGCGCCACTTGCCAGAGTTTGGGAAATTTCCCAAGGCTAAGCGGGGGACGGCGCCCCGTCAATCGCTACACGGGATGCGCAGTGAACTTCACTCCAAGCGCGCGCGCGACTTTCATCACCGTTTCGAACCTGGGTTTGGCCCCAGGCGCAAGGGCCTTGTACAGGCTCTCGCGGCCCAATCCCGCGTCCTTGGCCACTTGCGCCATGCCTTTCGCACGCGCGACGTCGCCGAGCGCAAGAAGTAGAAGATTCGGGTCGTCGGTTTCCAGAATTGCGGTCATGTATTCGGCGATGGCTTCGTCGTCATTCAGGTATCGTGCGGCGTCGAACGCAACCAGCTTCAATGCTTCCTTGGCCTTGGTCATAGGTTTTCTCCAATTTCGGTTGCCAGCTTCAATGCGCGTCGGATATTTCTCTTCTGACTGCCCTTGTCGCCAGCGTTCAGCATCACGACAATCATGCGTCCACGGCGAACAAAGTACAGCCTGTACCCCGGCCCGAAGTGCATACGCATTTCCGACAGGTCGCCTCCGACTGGCTGCCAGTCGCCGAGACTGCCTGCTTCTGCTTGCCGCAACCGGGCGGCAATTCGAACCTGCGCGCGCTTGTCTTTGAGATCGTCAAGCCAGGACACGAACTCTTGCGTCTGGCGGACGATGAACGTGCGGCAAGCGTATCCAATTGGCTACATCAACGCAAGCGACATGAGTTGAGTGAAAGCCCGCGTTGCGCCGGCCAACTTTTCCAAGTAGCATGATTTTTTGCTTTCCAAATTCCGGAGCTCCAAACCCCATGAAAAAACTATTCACCCTCGTGCTGGGTCTTGCGACCGCCGCCATGCTGCTGATGCCGGCGCAATCGATGGCCCAGAACAAATCCCGGCTGAACCAGATCCTCGAGCGTGGCACGCTGCGCGTGGGCACCACCGGCGACTTCAACCCGATGTCGATCAAGGACACGGCCACCAACACGCTGACCGGTTTTGACGTCGAAGCCATGACGCAGCTGGCTGCCGACATGGGCGTCAAGATCGAGTTCGTCCCGGCCGAATGGGCGACGCTGGTCAACGGCATCGTGTCCGACCGCTACGACATCTTCTCCGGTGCCTCGCTCAGCATGGCGCGCGCCAAGACGGTCGCCTTTTCCGACCCCTACATCTACGCCGGCACGGTGCCACTGGTGAACAAGAAGAGCACTCCCAAGATCACCAATTGGGAAGCCATCAACAACCCCAACACCACGGTGGCCGTGCTGATGGGAACCGTGTTCGAGCAGCAGGCCAAGGCGCATTTCCCCAAGGCCAAGGTGCGCGCAATCGAGAAGCCCGCCACCGGCTACCAGGAAGTGCTGGCGGGACGGGCCCAGGTGACGATCACCAGCAACGTGGAGGCGGCCACGCTGATGAAGACCTACCCCGATCTCGAACTGGTCGGCAAGAACACCGAAATGCGCAACAAGCGGCCATTCGCATATCCGATGCCGCAGGGCGACGAGATCTGGCTGACCTTTGTCAACAACTGGATTGCACTGAAGACTGCCGAGGGTTTTTTCGACGCGCTTGAAGCCAAATGGCTGTCGGCGAAAAAATAGGCCGGCTTCTCGTCCTTTGCGCGCTCGGCCTGTTGCTGGCCGGGTGCACAGGCGCCTCGCAGGGAGGCGCGTCCAGCTACACCTGGGGCTGGTACATCTTCAATCCACTGCAGGCCAAGGGTCAGTCGAACCTGATGTTCCTGCTCGGCGGCATGTGGTGGACCATCCTGGTCTCGCTGTGCGCAATCGCCCTGTCGGTGGTGATTGGTGGCCTGGTCGCGGTGGCCGGCCTGTCCAAGCGCCGCGCGCTCAACCGCATCAACCGGGTCTATGTCGAGCTGTTTCGCTCCATCCCCCTGTTGGTGCTGATGCTGTGGGTGTTCTATGGCCTGCCGGTGATCATCGGATTGCAGCTGGGCGTGTTCGCCACCGGCGTGCTGTCGCTGGCGATCAGCGACAGCGCATTCGAGGCCGAGGTGTTCCGGGCCGGTATCCAGTCGGTGCCCAAGGGCCAGATCGAGGCCGCGCGCAGCCTGGGACTGAGCTGGACGCAGCAGATGCGCCTGGTCGTCATGCCCCAGGCCATCAAGGTGATACTGCCGGCGCTTGGCAACCAGTTTGTCTACGTGCTCAAGATGTCGTCGCTGATATCGGTGATCGGCCTGCAGGAACTCACGCGCCGCGCCAACGAGCTCAATGTCAGCGAATACCGGCCGCTGGAAACTTATACGCTGCTGGTGCTGGAGTATCTGGTGCTGATCCTGTTCGTCTCCTACCTGGTGCGCCGCATGGAGCGCAAGATGGCGGCGGCGCAATAGACTTTTCAAGTCAACACGCGATGATCCTGCACCAATCCACCTGGCCGGCCGTCGAGGCCTACCTGCAGCAATCCGACGGCATCGTCGTTCCGATGGGTTCGACCGAGCAACACGGACCGACCGGCCTGATCGGTACCGACAGCATCACGGCGCAAGCGGTGGCCCATGCGATGGCCGACCACTGCGGCGCCCTGGTTGGCCCGACGCTGACGCTGGGGCCGGCGCAGTTCAATCTGGCTTTTCCCGGCACGGTGTCGCTGCGGCCGACCACCTTGATACAGGTCATCGTCGACTATGTGCAGTCACTGGCGCGCCAGGGCTTTCGCCATTTCTATTTTCTGAACGGCCACGGCGGCAATCTGGCGCCGGCCCAGTGCGCGTTCCAGGAGCTGCACGCCGATCACAGCCTGGGCCGGTCCGGCGCATTGGAACTGCATTTCCGCCTGCGCAGCTGGTGGGACTACCCGCAGGCCAACGCCTTGCGTCAGCAGCTCTATGGCGCGGCCGAGGGCATGCACGCCACACCGTCTGAAGTCGCGATCACCCGCGCCATCGCGCCGGCCGACTGCCCGCCCGACACGCTGGCGGCGCCACCACTGCTCGATGCCGGCTTCATCAAATTCCATTCCGGCGACAACCACGCCAATGCGCAATCGCATCGCGCGCAGTTCCCGGACGGCCGGGTCGGCTCGCATTCGGCGCTCGGGCTGGCCGAGCATGGCGCCGAGTTGATACGGCTTGCCGCCAGCGATGCGGCGCACGACTATGCAGACTTTCTGGGCCAGGGGCCAGGTTCATGACGGCAATGGCGCCGATGATCTTCTACGCCACGGCGCTGTCCAGCTACAGCGCCAAGGTGCGCATCGTGCTGGCGGTCAAGGACATGCCCCATGAGGAACTGCCACCACCGGGCGGCTACCGCTCGGCCGCGTACCGGTCCGTCGTGCCGATGGGCACATTGCCTGCGATTCGCGTTGGCGACTGGGTGTTGTCCGAGTCCGAGGCAATCAACGAGTACCTGGACGAGGCCTGCCCCACGCCGGCCATGCTGCCCGGCGACGCCGCCGCGCGAGCCCGCATCCGCTTCCTGTGCCGCTTTCACGATCTGTATCTGGAGCCCAAGGTCCGCGCGCTGTTTGCGCATGTGAAGCCTGCAGGGCGCGATACCGAAAAGCTGAGCGCCTTGCGCGGCGAGATTGAAACGCGCATGGCGCAACTGGCCTCGTGGGTGCAGCCGCAACCCTGGCTGCTGACGCCCACCATCAGCCTGGCCGATTGCGGGCCGCTGGTGAATCTGCCGCTGGCGTGCATGGTGCTTGAAGCCTGTGGCCAACCCATCAGTTTGCCACCGGTCCTGGAAACCTGGCTCGAATCAGCCGGCCAGCATCCGCCGGTGCGCCAGGCGCTCGACCCCTGGCGCGACGCCACACAGGCATGGCTGAACGCATCCCTTGGAGCCTGATCGCATGACCGTATCGACCAAAGACCGTTATTCGCCACTGGCCCGGCCCGACTGGCGTCACGTCGAGAAAATCGCGCTGGAAGATTTTCAGCCCGAGGACTGGAACCTGATGGAGCAGCAGCGCCGCCAGTACCTGGCCGATCTGCAGGCCGACCAGGTGCTGCGCATGCTCACCGCCTCGCAGCACGATCCGACCTTCGGTTATATGGTCAACAACTATCGCCACAGCCTGCAGTCCGCAACCATGGTGCTGCGCGACGGACGCGACGAAGAAGACGTCGTGGTCGCGTTGCTGCATGACGTCGGGTTCACGACCTGCCCGCTGATGCACGGCGACTTTGCCGCCACACTGATGGGCGCCTACATTTCCGATCGCAACCACTGGATGCTGCAGCACCACGGGACCTTCCAGAACGTGCATTCA
This sequence comes from Burkholderiaceae bacterium, assembly GCA_037968655.1. Classification (GTDB taxonomy): domain Bacteria; phylum Pseudomonadota; class Gammaproteobacteria; order Burkholderiales; family Burkholderiaceae_C; genus CAISIP01. The sequence continues at coordinate 1,352 of JBBKVW010000269.1, read as the reverse complement.
CCGCATCTGCCAGGCGTCAGGCAGCATGAGCGCGACATGTGGGCGGGGCATCCGCATTTCGACTGGACGGCCGAATTCGTCGCACGCTACGACCAGGCGGCGGCCGACCCCGACTACCCCTGCGAGCCGATCGAGACCTTCGTGCCGATGGTGCGACGCATATTTGCGCGCAAACCAATCGACCGCCGCATCACCACACTGGAGACCAAAGCCATGGAGCAGACACGATGACAGCCTGGATCAGGATGATTGCGTTGGAAGACGCCAGCGGCAAGCTCAAGGACATGTACGAACTGGCCAAGACTCCCGCCGGCACCGTCGACAACGTCATGCGCGCGCACAGCCTGCGCCCGCACAGCATGCAAGGCCACCTGGCGCTGTACCGCAATGTGCTGCACAACCCGGACAACACCCTGCCGTTCTGGTTTCTGGAGGTGGTGGCCTCCTATGTCAGCATGTCCAACAATTGCGCCTACAGCCTGACACACCACTGGGCCAATGCGCGCCGGCTGATCAACGACAAGCCACGCGCGCAACAGGTATGGGACGCGCTGTCGGCGGCCACACCGCAACTGGCGTTCGAAGGCCGGGAACTGGCCTTCCTGAACTATGCGCGCAAGCTGACGCTGGATGTGGCCAATATGCAGCGCAGCGACTACGACGCGCTCAAAGCGGCCGGCTGCGATGACGGCGAAATCCTGGAGGTGAACCAGGTATGTGCCTACTTCAACTACTCGAACCGCCTGCTCAATGGCCTGGGCGTGACGACCGAAGGCGACACGGTGGGCTACTACAAGGAAACCGACGGCGACTGAACCGGCTTGCCGGATTCCTTGCCTGATGCGGCGTTCTCTTTCTGGATCAACTCCGCCAGCCCCTTGCGAAAGCGGCTCGCCGCTGCGTCGAGCAGCAGCCCGGTGGTCGGCGTGGTCTTGCTCTTCATACCCAGGTGTACCGCCTGAAGAATGTGGCGGTCTTCCTCGAACGCGGCCTTGGCACCGGCTGCGACCCTGTGCGTGATCTCTTCGTCATGCGGATCGGTATTGCGCTGCTGCAACCAGAAGTACATGGTGTTGTCGTCGTCGACTGGCGTGAGGAAATGGTAGGAGACCATGCGGTAGGTGTCAGCGTCGTCGACCATGCTTGGTCCGCCCTTGCCGGCCGGCGTGTAGATACCCATGTTGACCGCAAGCGCCGGGTAACGCACCTCGTAATGCTGCAGACGATCGGCGTTGCCCGTGAACTTGAATTCGGCCAATCGGGCGGCTGGCGCCCGAACATATCCTGGACCGGCATCGGCGTTGCCGAACCTCGGATCATCGCTCAGACCCAGGACGTTTCCGGGAGCGAGA
>JBBKVW010000268.1:0-6070 GCA_037968655.1 Burkholderiaceae bacterium | reverse complement strand
CGCGATGTCGACCTGGATGTGCGCCAGGGCGAGCGCGTCGTGATCTGCGGCCCGTCGGGCTCGGGCAAGTCGACGCTGATCCGCTGCGTGAACCGGCTGGAGGAACACGACAGCGGCGTGATTACGGTCGACGGTATCGAGCTCAACGAGGACACCGAACATATCGCGGCGATCCGCCGCGAGGTCGGCATGGTGTTCCAGAGCTTCAACCTGTTCCCGCACCTGAGCGTGCTCGAAAACTGCACGCTGCCGCAGATCAGGGCACGCGGCACGTCGCGCAAGGACGCCCAGGCCAAGGCCATGGCCTATCTGGAGCGGGTGCGTATTCCGGAGCAGGCGGCCAAGTTTCCGGCCCAGCTCTCCGGCGGCCAGCAGCAGCGCGTGGCGATCGCGCGGTCACTGTGCATGGAGCCCAAGATCATGCTGTTCGATGAGCCCACCTCGGCGCTCGACCCGGAAATGATCAAGGAGGTGCTGGACGTGATCGTCGACCTGGCGCAATCGGGCATGACCATGGTCTGCGTGACCCACGAGATGGGGTTTGCGAAAAAAGTCGCCGACAGCGTGGTGTTCATGGACGGTGGGCGCATCGTCGAACAGGCCCCTCCGCTGGAGCTGTTCGGGAACCCGCAATCGGAGCGCACCCGCCAGTTCCTGAGCCAGATCCTGGACCATTGATGGCGGCGTTCGTCAGGTTTCCTTCGCCCTGCGGGTTGCAGTGCGAGTTTGCTTGGGGGCGGCCAGGCGGCAGGCGCGTCAATCTTCCTTGCCGCAAGGCCAGGCCTTGGGCGCGTGCAGGCCTTCGGGCAGACGGGTCGATCCGTCGCCGCAGGCACTGTCCAGCTGCGCCTGGGTCAGCCCGACCACGCCGGCGAGGTTGACGCCTTCCAGGCGGGTCCGGAACAGGCGCGCCTGCGCCATGCGGGCGCCGTCGAGCTTGGCCTTGCCCATGCTGGCACGCGCCAGATCGGCACCGGTGAGGTTGGCAGCTTCCAGATTGCTGCCCTCCAGGCTGGCGCGCGGCAACTCGGCCTTGCGCAGATTGGCCTGCGACAGATTGGCGCCGCTGAAATTGGCGCGCGCCATTTCGGCCTTGGTCATGTCGGCGCCGACCAGAACGGCGCCGCTGAAGTTCGCCCGATAGCCGTTGAGCTGCACCAGCTTGGCGCGGCTCAGATCGGCCCCGCTGAGCCTGGCCCGGTCGACACTGGCATGGGTGAAGTCGGCGCCGCTCAGGTTGGCCTTCTGCAGATCGGTTGCGTTCAGGTCGGCGCCGCCAAGACGCGCGCCGGCCAGATTGACGCCGCGCAGCACCAGACGAATCTTTTCGCATTCGGTCCAGTCGACGCCTGCCCCCGGCGATTCACCGCATCCTGCCTGCACCGCGCCGCTGGCCATGGCCAGCGCGGACGCGATGGCGGGTGCGCACAACAAGCGCCAGAGCTGGCTGTCGCGATGCGCTCGCACAACGGCAACTGCGGTCGGACGACATAGCGGAAAAAAGAATGTCTGAAGTCCCATGACAGTCATCTTAACTGCAGCATGCAATACCCATGACGGCAATGTTTGGTACCGAACGATCGCGCACTATGCGCCGCAGCCCATGCGCCCGCACACGCAAGCCGCTGACCCCATGCGCCAGCGTTGGGCCGGTCTGCGCGACAACCTGCCAGCCGCAATGACGCTGCAGCAATTCGTCGCAGCGCGGATACTGCCAAGGCTGGACAGGTGGCCGGCGGCGACCTGCGGCCACCCAATCGATACGCGGCATGAACACCCCATCCGACATTGCCTCATGGCGTGCCCAACAACGCCGCCAGTTGCTGGCGCAACGCAGCGGCATCGACAAGGCGCAGCGCGCGGCATGGAGTGCGCGCATCAACGCGCTATTGCTGGCTGCGCTGGAGCTGCCGGCCAACGCGGTGGTGGCGGCATACTGGCCTTTCAAGGGCGAATTCGATCCGCGTTTTGCCATGCGTGCCTGGCGCGACGCGGGCATCCGCACAGCCTTGCCGGTGGTTGTCGGCAAGGCCATGGCGCTGCAGTTTCGCGACTGGCGGCCCGGCATGCGCACCTCGCCCGGTATCTACGGCCTGCCGGTACCCGAGGACGGCGCCATCGTCCGGCCGGATGTCGTGCTCATGCCGCCGGTGGGGTTCGACGCGATCGGGTACCGACTGGGTTACGGCGGTGGGTACTACGACCGCACGCTGGCTGCGTTGTCGCCGCAGCCGCTCAAGATCGGCGTGGCGTTCGCGCTGTCGCGCATCGAGACGATCCGACCGCAAGCGCACGACATCGCGATGGACTTTGTAGTGACCGAGCAAGGCGTATGGCGGGCGCAACCGGCTGGCATGGCGCCATGGCCAGGGCGCCTGCGCATCGGCAACTAAGCCTGGGCACCAGCCCTGCAGCGCCAAGTATTCAAGCTATATTCACCTGCACAACGGTCGTCCCGCGGGTGTTGCCGGCATTCGACCGGCACCGCGGCAAGAGCCGGATCTGGGAGGCTATCGTGACACTGCTGAAAACCTTTGGAAAATTGGCCCGCATCGTGGCCTTGGGCAGCCTGTCGCTGCTTGCCAGTTGTGGCGGCGGTGGAGGTGGCATTGCCGTTGGCGGCGGCAGCAGCCAGGGCCAGGCTATCCGGGTCACAGTCAGCGGACTTGCTGGCACGGGGCTGCAGTTGCAAAACGGGCTCGACGTGCTGTTCCCGCTCAGCAACGGCGTGCATACATTTCCGCTGCGCCAGGCCAGCGGCGCCCACTATGACGTGATCTCGGTGATCCAGCCGGTCGGCCCGGCGCAGGGCTGCGTCGTCTACAAAGGCGCCGGCGTCGTCGGCAACATCGACGTGGTCGACATCACCGTGCAATGCCGCAGCGCAGCGCGATTTGCCTATGTCGCCAATTACGATAGTCACAGCCTGGCCCAGTTCAGCGTCGGTCACCAGGATGGCGCCCTCACCCCACTGTCGCCGGCCGTCGTTCCGACGGGCATCAATCCGACCAGCGTGGCGATCGACCCGCTCGGGCGCTATGTGTATGTGGCCAACGAGGACGGCACGGTGTCGCAGTTCGCGATCGCCGTGGACGGCAGGCTCAGCGCCATGGTGCCCGCCAGCGTGACGGCAGGCATCGATCCCACCAGCATCGTCGTCGACCCGAGCGGCCGCTTCGTCTATGTCGCCAACGATGGCGGTACGGTGTCGCAATACCGCATTGGCGTTTCAGGCGCCCTGATCTCCCTGGGCACGCTCGTCGTCGTCAGCGGGACAGGCCCGGCCGGACTGAGCGTTTCGCCGTCCGGCAGCCATGTCTACCTGGCCAACGATGGCGGCACGGTCTCGACCTACTCGGTTGGGTCCGACGGCCGCCTGACGGCGCTGGGCGGGAGCAGCCTGGCCGGCCTCAATCCGACCAGCGCCACGGTCGATCCATTGGGCCGGGCAGTCTATGTGACCAATTCGGGCGGCAACAGCGTGTCGCAGTTTCACATTGAAAGTAATGGCAGCCTGACCCCGTCGTTTGCAACGACGGCGATTCTGGCGGGTCTGAGCCCGGTCAGCCTGGCTACCGATCCATCCGGCAGCTTTGCGTGGGTCGCCAATTTCAACAGCCACGATATCTCCAGCTACCGCATCGGTTCCGATGGCAGCCTGGCGCCATTCGGGGTCGGCACCACCGCCACCGGCAACCAGCCTACATCCATCATCGTGGACCCGACCGGCCGCTATGTCTATGCGACAAGCCTTTTCAACAACAGCATCCTGCAATTCGCCGTCATGAACGACGGGCGACTGGTACTGGCCGGCAGCACGGCCAGCCCCGGTCAGACACCGTTCAGCATCGTGATGCGCTGACGCCGCCCGGTCAATCGCCGTACCTGGCCAGCTCAGGCAACCGGATCGCGCTGCGCGCCTGCAGCCGCGGCGCGATGGTACTGGCCGGTTCCCTGGTGCAGCACCCGGTCCTCGGGCAGCTTGTCGCCCGGCTGCAGTTCCGGCAACGCGCCAACGCGCTGGTAGACCGGCGCGAAATCGATATCGGCCAGTCCCAGCAGGTCGTCCAGCTTGTCCAGCACGAAGTACACCTCCTGGAAATCATCGATGCGGTAGTTGGTGCGCATCACCCGCTCCAGGTCGAAGCCGATGCGGTTGGGCGACGCATCGTCCAGCGCAAACACCGACTCGGTATAGGACGACGCTATGCCCGAGCCGTAGATGCGCAGTCCGTCCTTCTGCTGCACCAGACCGAACTCGACCGTGTACCAGTACACCCGCGCCAGCTGCGGCAACACCCCGAGCTGCTGCGCGCGCAGGCCACCGACGCCATAGGCCTGCACGAAGTCGGCAATCACCGGGTTCATCAGCATCGGCACATGGCCGAACACGTCGTGGAACACGTCGGGCTCTTCCAGATAGTCGAGTTCGTCGGCCTTGCGGATGAAGTTGCCGGCCGGAAAACGCCGGTTCGCCAGATGGTCGAAGAACACCTCGTCAGGCACCAGACCCGGCACGGCGACGATCTGCCAGCCGGTATGGCGCATCAACACCTCGCTGAGCACGCGAAAGTCGGGAATCTGCTCGGGACCGATCGGCAATTGGCGCATGCCGGCAACGAACGCGTCACAGGCCCGGCCCGGCAGCAGTTTGGACTGGCGCTCGAACAGCGTTTTCCAGACCGCGTGTTCGTCTGCCGTATAGGCCGACCAGCCCTGGTCGATGGTCCAGTCCGGCCGCTCGGGCGCGCTGCCTGCGGCAGCGCCATGTTTGTCAACCAGTTTGCGTTTGTCCAGCATCGCGCAGGCCTCTCTTTTTACGTCAGCCCAAAGCGGGCGCCGGCAGCACCGTGGCCCGGCACTCGCCAAAACCGATGCGCGCAAAACCGTCGCGCTGGCAGCAGGCACGCAGGATGATGGCGTCGCCGTCCTGCAGCCAGGTGCGCGATTCGCCGTTGGCCAGCGTGATCGGCTTCTTGCCGCCCTGCGACAGCTCCATCAAGGAGCCGCCCTGCTCGGGTAACGGGCCCGACAGTGTTCCGGTACCGAACAGGTCGCCGCTGGCCAGGTTGCAACCGTTTACCGTGTGGTGGGCGACCAGCTGCGCGACGGTCCAGTAGGCGTCCTTGTAGTTCGAGCCGGACAGTCGTTCGCCGGCATGGCCGGCCGCACGCATGGCCTCGGTCTGCAGCCAGACTTCGAGTTCGATGTCGATTGCGCCACCCGCCTTGTTCTGCGCCGAATCGAGGTAGGGCAGAGGCTGCGGATCGTCCGCCGGCCGCGTGAATGGCGCGCGAAAAGGCGCCAATGCCTCCATCGTGACGATCCACGGCGACAGCGTGCTGGCAAAGTTCTTGGCCAGGAAAGGACCCAGCGGCTGGTACTCCCAGCCCTGCATGTCGCGCGCGCTCCAGTCATTGAACAGCGCCAGGCCGAACACATGGTCTTCTGCCTGTTGCATGGCGATGGGTTCGCCCAATGCATTGGAGCGCCCGACGATGACGCCGAGTTCGAGTTCGTAGTCCAGCCGCGCGCAGGCAGCCAGCCGTGGCGCATCTGCATCGGGCGCCTTGATCTGGCCGTTGGGACGGCGGAAATCGTGGCCACTGGCCAGGATCGACGAGGCGCGGCCGTGGTAGCCGATCGGCACCCATTTGTAGTTTGGCAACAGCGGGTTGTCCGGCCGGAACTGCTTGCCGATCGTCGTCGCGTGGTGCACGCTGGTGTAGAAATCGGTGTAGTCGCGGGTGTCGCAGGGCAGGCCCATCGCCACGTCGGCCATCGGCAGCAGCGCCGACTCGAACTGCGCGCGCTGGGTGCTGTTGTTGCGCAGCCCTTCGGACAGGGCGCGGCGCATGGCCTGGCGCTGCGCCGGCGCCAGGGCCAGCACGGCATCGACGTCCTGCGACGCCGCCAGACCGGCGCGCTGCAGGTCGACGATCCGGTCGCCGATGGCCACGCCCAGCCTGAGCGGGTCAGTCGCATCCACGCGATAGCGACCCAGCGGCAGGTTCTGGATCGGAAAATCACTGGCCGAGTCATTGGCCGATTCCAGCCAGCTGCGCAGCTG
>JBBKVW010000267.1:0-11032 GCA_037968655.1 Burkholderiaceae bacterium | reverse complement strand
CCTCGTTACACATCGTATCCAACTGCCGACCGATTCCTACAGGAATTCGGTGCGCTGGACTATCGCGCCGCCCTGAACCGGCGGCTCGGCGACGCCGCAGGCATGGCCTTGCCGCTGTCGCTTTACGTGCACATTCCTTTTTGCGAGTCGCTATGTTCGTACTGTGCCTGCAACAAGATCATCACCCGCCAGCATGATCGCGCCGCGCCCTATCTGCGCTACCTGGAACAGGAGGTTCTGTTGCATGTGGCGGTGCTGGGTACGCAGCAAAAGGTGAGCCAGCTGCACCTGGGCGGCGGAACGCCGACATTTTTTTCCGATCAGGAACTGCGCGCGCTGCTGGCGATGCTGCGGCGCAACTTCAAGCTGCAATCGGATGGTGAATACGCCATCGAGGTCGATCCCCGAACCGTAGACGCGGGGCGTCTCGATGCACTGGCGGAGATGGGATTCAATCGTCTGAGCTTTGGCGTTCAGGATTTCGATCCGCTGGTGCAACAGGCCGTCCATCGCGTGCAGCCGGCGCACGACGTATTCGCGCTCGTTCGCGCGGCCCGACAAAGCGGCTTTGACTCGATCAACCTTGACCTGATCTACGGCTTGCCGTTGCAAAGCTCGGCAACATTCGACCGAACGCTGGACCAGGTGTTGCAGTTGCGGCCCGAACGCATCGCGCTGTATGCCTATGCCCATTTGCCCGAGCGTTTCAAGGCGCAGCGGCGCATCGACGCAACCCGACTGCCCGATGCATCGGCCAAGGTGGAGCTTTTGTCGCGCGCGCTGACGGCCTTGCTCGGTGCCGGCTATGTCTATGTCGGCATGGATCATTTTGCGTTGCCGCATGATCCGTTGGCAGTGGCCAAGCGACAAGGGCGACTGCACCGCAACTTCCAGGGTTACAGCACCCAGCCTGACCGCGACCTGATTGCCCTGGGCGTTTCGGCCATCGGCCGCATCGGCACCACCTACAGCCAGAACGCCAAGACACTGCCGCAATATTGCGCGGCGCTCGATCGCGGGCAGTTCCCGACCGTGCGCGGCGTGACGCTGACACGCGACGACCTGCTGCGGCGCTCCGTCATCATGGCCTTGATGTGCCAGGGTGGCCTGTCGTTCGAGTCGATCGAGGCTGCCTACCTGATTGATTTCAGGGGCTACTTTGCTGCCGAGATTTCCCAATTGGGCGGATTGCAGGACGAGGGCCTGGTCCTGCTGGACGAGAGCGGCATTCAGGTCACTGCGAGCGGATGGTTCTTCGTGCGTGCGGTGGCGATGGTGTTCGATCGCTATATGCAGCGCAACCGCTCCAGCGATCAGTTCTCACGCATTCTCTAGGCACGGCAATGAGCGGCCTCAGGGCGCCATGCTCCAGTTGATCGATGACAAGTACCACAGGATCAGCGTGGGGATTACCACAGGTAGCGACAGTGCAAGAAAGGTCAGGGCTGTCATCAGAAATGTCCCCATGTCGCTGATCCATATCTTGATCAGCGCACCAAGGTCTACATCCCAGAAATTTTGCTGTTGCTTCATGGTCTATCCCGAATCGGCAGATTGCACTGCGCAGATGCCTCCCACCTGGATTTGACCACCGATCGCTCCGCTTTGGGACGCTGCAACGACGTTGTCAGGGTTTATACGATGTCAATGGCGTGAAAGGAAAGGCCGCCATTGCGCCGGTCGGCGAAATAATACTCCAGCGTTTCCTTGACGGTACGAAACGCGATCTCGTCCCAGGGTATGTCGGCCTCGGTAAACAGACGCGCTTCGATGGTTTCGTACCCCGGGTCAAAATGGTCTGTCAGCAATCGGGCGGTATAGAACAAATGCAGTTGGCCCACCCGCGCGACGTTCAGAACCGAGAACAGACCCTCCATCTCGAACTCGGCCCCTGCTTCTTCCACGGTCTCACGCGCAGCGCCTTGAGCAGTGGTCTCGTGCAATTCCAGAAAGCCGGCAGGCAAGGTCCACTTGCCTTTGCGCGGTTCAATGTTGCGCTTGCACAGCAACACCCTTTCGCCCAGATGGGGCACCGTGCCTACCACATTGAGCGGATTTTCATAGTGAATCGTTGCGCACTGCGGGCAAACCGCACGCTCGCGGGTGTCGCCGTCGTCGGGAACGCGATAGACGACGGCCGCGCCACAGTTGCGACAAAACTTGATCTGGCCGTGCAGCATGGGGCAGGCGCGCTCAGACGATCACGACGCTGATGCCCTGGAGGCCGTCAACGCTGCCCGCCAGGGTATCGCCCTTGACCACGGCCGCGACGCCCTCCGGCGTTCCGGTATAGATCAGGTCACCGGGCTGCAATTCCCAGGCCGCCGACAGGTGCTCGATGATTTCGCCGGTGTTCCAGATCAGTTTGTCAATGCTGCTGGCTTGGCGCGGCTGGCCGTTGACCTGCAATGCGATCCCTGCCTGCGCGATCTCAGGCAACTGGCTGGCCGGGCTGATCGGCCCGATCGGCGCCGAATGGTCGAAGGCCTTGCCGATGCACCAGGGTCGGCCTAGCTTCTTCATGTCGCCCTGCAGGTCGCGACGGGTCATGTCCAGGCCAACCGCGTAACCAAAGATATTCCTGTGTGCGTCGGCTGCCTGAATGTTCTTGCCGCCCACGCCAATGGCCACCACCAGTTCGATCTCATGGTGCAGGTCCTTGGTCAGGCTGGGGTAGGGCATGCTGGCCGTCTCACCCGGCGCAACCACGATCAGCGCATCGGTCGGCTTTAGAAAGAAGAACGGCGGCTCACGACCTGTAAACCCCATTTCCTTGGCATGCTCGACATAGTTTCGACCGACGCAATAGATGCGGTGAACCGGAAACTGCGCGTCCTGGCCCTGGACCGGGACGCTGACGGGCGCTGCTGGAGGAAAGACAAAGTTCATTTTGTTCTCGGCCTGGACGAAAAATTGGCAGGGGAATGCACGGCGGCGATTGCGCCGGCAAAGTGTTCAGTCAGACTTGGTGACCAGTTCGAAGTGTTCGACCGTTGGCGGTCCGTTGAAAAACGGACCGACGATGGCGCGCCATTCCGTGAACAGTTCCGACTGCCGAAAGCCGACCGTGTGGTCCTCCAGGGTATCCCAGAAGATCTGCAATATGTAGCGCTGTTCGCTTTCGATGCCGCGATTGACCTTGTAGCCGCGAAAGCCCTTGGCCTTGCTGGCAACCGTGGTCAATCCACGCGTGATCGCTTCCTCGAATGCGGCGTTCTTTCCGGCCGCAATGCGGATATCGGCGAGTTCCAGAATCATGTGTTTTCCTCGTGAGTGGTGGATTGGATGCGCAGCCGTTCGCAGTTGCCGTCCGGGTGGGTCGCAAAGCGGCGCGGCTCCGCCCCATGCACCGGTGCGTCGTCGGGCCAGGGCCAGCCGCCAAAACGGGTGCGCTGGTAGTCGGCAAAGGCCTGATGAATCTCGGCCTGGGTGTTCATGACGAAAGGCCCGTACTGGGCCACGGCTTCGGCTATCGGTTTGCCCTGCAGCAGCAGCAGTTGCGTCCGGTGCTGCCCATTGGTCAGTACAAGGTCCCGCTCGCAACGCAGTTCGACACCCGCATGCTCAGCCAGTAGTTGGTCATCGATGGACAGGCTGGAGCCCTCGAAAAAGTACAGGCTGCGGCGGGTCTGTGCGCCGTCCGCCGCCGGCAGTGTCCAGCGGGCGCCCGGCGCCATCGTGATGGTCCAGATAGCGACGTCGGACTGCGCCTGCGAAGCCCATGAGTCAGGCGGCGGCGCCGGCGGCTGCTTGCCCTGGCCACCGCGCAGATGGCCGGCGATGCAGGTGACAGTGGTGGTGGCGCCGGCGGCATCCTGAAACGCATGCCTGGGCACCTTTTCGGACCAGAACATCGTGAAATAAGGCTCGGCCATCTTGTGGCTGGCTGGCAGGTTGAGCCAGATCTGGAACAACTCGAGCCGGTTCGGCCCTTGGCGCTGCAACAGCGGGAACATTTCGGAATGCACGATGCCGCGTCCGGCCGTCAACCACTGCACATCGCCGCCACCGAAACGTGCCGATGCACCGAGCGAGTCCGAATGGTCGATCAGGCCTTCGCGCACGATGGTGACGGTTTCGAATCCCCGATGCGGGTGGGCCGGGAAACCCGGCACAGTGGCGCCGTGGTACATGCGCCATCCATCCTTGCCGGCAAAGTCCTGCCCAATGTCGCGCCCTGCCAGGGACGCATCCGGTCCCAGGTCCGCATTACCGCGCGGATATCGGTCGTCGTGGTGGACGCAAAACAGAAAGGGGTCTATGGTGTTCCACTGAAAGCCCAAAGGTTGCGCACTGATGATGGCTTGTCTTGATGTCATGCTGGAATATGCAAAATAGGCTCTGGCGCCGCGCTGCGCCAGCCGCGATCAATGCGACTTGGCTGGCGTGTCGCCGCACCATGCGGCAGTCATTGCAGTAAGTCTACGACCATTTGAGTGCAATCTGCTGCCCGCCCGCTGAATGGCGCGGCGGCAACGCGGTTCGACCAGGCCATGGCACAGGGCAAGTCCAAATGCGTTGCGCCAGACTGCCGCTCGAAAATCGTGGCCGCCTCAGACCCGTCCCGAGACGGAGTGCACCCTGCGCATGAAACTCTTTTTGTCGCTTGCGTCATCGATCTCGTTCGCCAGCAGCGTGTAAAGCTCTGGTTCGCTGCGGGCCTTGGTCGCAGCGCGCCTGACGATGGCCTTGGCAACGGCGCCGATGAACTGGGCCAACTCATGCTCGGCCTTGGCCAGCACGCTTGCAGAAAAGGTGGGCTGCTGTGGATACAGGCCTGTAGGAAGCGCATCGGACACGTTGGAGCGTACGCGGTCGCTTGTCGGCCGGCTTGAATGGTCGGGCGCAGGGGCGTGCTTGCGCACGAAATCGGCCCTTGCCGTGCCATCGGCGATATCGCCTGCCAGCGCGTTGACCAGTTGCTCCATCGTGTTGGCCTTCTTCGCCGCTGACTTCACGACGATGTTGGCCACCGGTCCGAGGTGTGCGGCCAGATCGGCAGCCAGGCGCCGTAGCGCATCCGCGTCGAATTCGTTTGTGATCGGCCGGCTGGTCTGCGCAGGCGTCGTTTCGGCCGTCATGGTGCGGCCTGCATAGACCGATTGCGTGCGCGTCACGGCGGCGCCGTCGAACAACGTTTCCAGAGCCTGGCGAAACTCGGCTACCTTCTGGGGACGCGATTGTTCCGACGGACTGAGCGCCCAGTCAATGGCCTCGAGCAGCGCCTTGGGATAGTAGGTCTGATCCCCGAGTCGTTCGGCCGACGGCATCGGGTCGCGCGGCACCCGGGCGGTGGCCTCGATCGGCTTGCGGCCGGTGACGATCCAGTAGAGTACGGCGCCCATCGCGTAGATATCGCTCCAGGGGCCCTGATTGCCGTGCGAATGGTATTGCTCAAGCGGCGCATAGCCCGGTGAGACTATGGCGGTGCGCTCGGTGTCGACAGTTGCCGCGCGCGCCGAGCCAAAGTCCAGCAGCACCGGCGTTCCATCCTGGCGCAGGAAGATGTTGCTTGGCTTGATGTCCCGATGCAGGTAGCCGGCTTGATGAATGACCTCGACACCGCCCAGCAATGCCAGGCTCATTTGGACCAGCGCCTGTGCGTCCAGCGGCCTGCGCGTCTTGACCCATTCGTCCATGGATTGCCCGGCGACAAATTCCATCACCATGTAGGCCGTCTGGTTGGCTTCGAAAAAGCGCATCACCCGCACGATGTTCGGGTGGCGGAACGAGGCCAGGGTGCGCGATTCGTCCAGAAAGCGCGAGCGGCCCCAGTTGAACTTTTCCAGCGTCTGCTCTGACTTCGGGCGGATCGACTGGTCGTCGCGGCGCAGCGCCAGCTCGGCCGGCAGATACTCCTTGATCGCAACCTGCATCTTGAGGTTGCTGTCCAGTGCCAGATAGGTCAGCCCGAAGCCGCCGAAACCCAGCGTGGATTCAATCTGGTATTCCTGCAGCGCGTAGCCACGGGGCAGTGCGATGTCGCCGTGCACGTTCAGGGTCTCGTCATCAGCGTTCGTCGATCAGGCTGATTGCCTTTTCGAGGCTGCGCCGCATGCGGTTGAAGGCCTTGCCCAGCAGGGCGACCTCGTCTTTGCCGGACTCGGACAGTTCGGGAATATCGAGCTCGCCAACGCTGATCTTGTCGGCCGCCGCCGACATGGTCCGGATTGGCCGCACGATCAGAATTGAAAGCATCAGGTTCAGGATGACGAACAGGACAATGAACACCGCTGTCAACGATGCCATGAAGGTATAAAAGGTACTGTCGGCCTTCTCGATGGGCAGCGACATTGGCACTGAAACGATCTGGGCGCCGATGACCTCGTTGAGCTTCCAGCCAAAGCCGTTGCTGTTGCCGTACAGCTTGACCATCGCAGGCGGGGCAAGCTCCGGCGAAGTGTGGCAGGCCAGGCAGTTGGGGTCCTTGATCTGCAACGGCCGGGCCAGGAACATCGACGGCCCTATCGCTGATAGCCGCTCGCCGGAAAACTCGTGGCGCTCCTGGTTGTTGCGAAACTCCGCGATGATGTCCGACTCCCAGCTTACCGCGCGATCGCGCGGGTTGGTAGGGTTGAGTGCCGCTTCCTTATAGGAGTAGTTGGGATACTTGTTGTGCAGCTGCGTCATGATCTCGGTCGCAGCGTAGGCCGGCACACTGTGCGGCAGGAATTCATTCTCGACCACACGCAAATGGGGCCGCACCTGGGCGACGGTATAGGAGCGCATGGCCAGCGCGGCTTCCATCATTACGCCGGCGGTGCGCAGCACTTCTTCGCGCGCGTTTTTGTGCAGCAACTGGTGCGATGCGTAGCCGGTTACGGTCAACCCGAGTATGAAAACCAGCAGCAAAACCAGGTTGAACTTCAGCCGCAATCCCATATCATCGTCTCCTCGTGCGGCAGGGCCCACGGTCAGGTTGCCAGGGGCACATGGCAACTTCGCCAAAGTATACGCGTGCGATCTTTGTTTCACCTCGGCGGAGCATTGGCGTGGGCTTGCGCCAATGCTATAAGGGCAATCGAGCTAGTCCGGTTTGGCCGGCTCGATTACCGTGGAAATCATGATTGATCTGAGCACACTCGGCATGGCCGACATCATCCGCCTGCAGAGCAGTTTGCAGCAGGAGTTGACGCGCAGATTCGAGCGCCCGATGACGATGGCGTTCTCCGATATCGTGGCCTCGACCCGCTACTTCGAGCGATTTGGCGATGCCGCCGGACGCCAGTTGCAGCAACTGCATCTCGATCTGCTGCAGGAATGCCTGGTGCAGCATCAAGGCCGCATTGTCGATACCGCAGGCGATGGCGCCTTCCTTGCATTTGACTCGGCCGATGGTGCAACCGCGGCAATGATCGCCTTCGAGCAATGCATATCGCGGGAGAACCTGACGCGCGCCCGTGACCGCCAGTTGCAGGTGCGGGTGGGCCTGCACCATGGCCCGGTACTGACCGACGGCAAGGTTGTCAGCGGCGACGCAGTCAATCTGTGTGCGCGCGTATCTGCATCGGCCAGGAGTGGCGAGATCCGTCTGACGCGTGAGGTTTTTCAGGAACTGCCCCTGCAGCACCGCCTCAATTGCAGTCCGGTCCAGGCGCAAGATCTCAAGGGCCTGAGTCGCCAGGTCGAGATGCTGGCGCTGGAGTGGCGCGATCACTCGATCTTTCCCAGACGGGTCAAGTTCGAGGAGACCGGCGAGGAACTGGATTTGCCCTTGCAGGACATAGTCAGCTTCGGACGCCTGCGTGAGCATGAGGGCACGCTGGCCAATGACATAGTGCTGACCGCCGTCGACGTCGACCTTTCGCGCCAGATCAGCCGCTGGCATTTCGAGCTGCGGCGTTTTCCCGATGGTTACCGCTTGCGCGTAGTGTCCGATGGTGTCACCGAGGTGGACGGCAAGCAGGTCGACAAAGGCGCTGAAGTCAGCGTCAAGCCGGGCTCGCGCATTCGCGTGGCCCGGGTATTGACGTTGGCCCTGTTGTCGCCCCAGCGCGTGCTTGCCGATGACAGTGCTGCCACCAGGATGGTCAGTTGAGCGCAGTCGCTGTGCGACTTCGGCATCGGCCATGCGCGCCCTGAATGGGCGCAACCTTGATTGAATGTGTGATCGCTTCAGAAAGGATATCCATGCGTGTTTCTTTTGCTGTTTTTCTGCTCGGTGCCGGTATATGTGGCGCACAGGTGGCCTTGGGCGGCGAACTTGCCGTGCCCATGCACCGCGCCGAGGCTGCGGGGCCGGGCGCCGCCATCGGTCAGGTCCTTGTGCGTGAATCGCCGCATGGCCTGGTTTTCATTCCTGCGCTTGAGGGACTGGTGCCAGGCCTGCACGGTTTTCATGTGCATGAGCATGGATCGTGTGCTTCCGTCGTGCGAGATGGAACGCCAGTCCCAGCGTTGGCGGCTGGCGGGCATTTGGATCCGGCAGGAACGGGGCGACATGCAACACCATGGGGCGACGGCCATCTAGGCGACCTTCCGGGCCTCTATGTGGCGGCCGATGGTCGCGCCGGCGTACCGGTGCTGGCGCCGCGGCTGAAACTGGTCGACCTTGCCGGTCGTGCCCTGGTGGTGCATGCCGGCGGTGATAACCATTCGGATCAGCCTCAGGCATTGGGCGGAGGCGGGGCCCGGGTGGCATGCGGTGTCTTCGGACGCTGAAGCCAGGTAGCCGTATCGCGTTCATGTGTATGGCACGGGCCTTTTTGTGTCAATGTATTGGCAGGGCAATTGCCTACAAGCGCCCGGCTGGAAAGGCCCGTTGCGAAAGTAAGATTGAGCGCTCCCTGCCGAACTTGCGGCTCCCCCACGCGAGCGCATATCGGAAGCGAGCTTTGGTGCAATTTTTCAAAGAAGGAGACAAGCATGCGCAAGTATTCATCCACCCCTGTTTCCAGTATTGAGCGCGGCACCGTGGCGCAACCTCATCGCTTGCGTCCGATTGGGCTCGCCCTATCGACTCTGTTGCTCGCTGGCGCCTGTACCGGCGCAGCGTGGCTCAGACCGTCGCGCTCAAGGCCTCGCATCAGTTTCCGGGTGGCAAGGGTGACGTGCGCGATGAAATGGTGCAGATGATTGCGCGCGAAGTGGCCGCTGCCTAGGTCGGCGTCGAGATCAAGGTGTTCCCCGGTTCCAGCCTGGTCAAGGCGCAGGAACAGTGGAAGGCGATGCTGACCGGTCAGATCGACATGAGCGCATTTCCGCTGGATTACGCCTCGGGCTTTCACCCCCAGTTCGGTGCCACCTTGATGCCGGGTCTGGTCAAGGGCCATGCCCACGCGCGGCGCATCAACGATTCGGATTTTATGAAGGACATCAAGGCCATCATCGAGCAGGGCGGCGTGCATGTACTGGCCGATGCCTGGCTGGCCGGCGCCTTTGGTTCCAAGGACAAGTGCATCCGCAAACCCGAGGACGCAGCCGGTTTGAAGGTGCGTTCGGCGGGCTCGACCTTTGCGCAGATGTGGGCTGGCGCCGGAGCATCCATCGTGTCGATTCCTTCCAGCGAGGTCTATAGCGCGCTGCAGCAGGGCGTGGCGCAGGCCACCGACACATCGACCGGCAGCTTCGTGTCATTTCGCCTGTATGAGCAACTCAAGTGCGTGACGGCGCCCGGCGACAACGCGCTGTGGTTCATGTACGAACCGGTGCTGATCTCCAAGAAGAGCTGGGACAAGCTCAACGACGCGCAGAAGAAAGCCCTGACAGCAGCATCCAAAAAGGCCGAGGACTATTTCGAATCGGAATCCAAGAAGCTCGATGACGAGATGGTCGACACCTACAAGAAGAAAGAAGAACAAGGTCGAAGTCGTGACCCTCACCGATGCCGAGGCCGAGGCCTGGCGTGCGGTGGCGCAAAAGACGTCCTACAAGGGCTTTGCCGACAAGGTGCCCGGAGGCAAGGAACTGATCGAAAAGGCATTGAGTGTCAAGTAGGGACATGCCGCTGCCCGTGTGGGCGGCGGCTGTTCACGGCGTCTCGCGCCTGTTTGGCGTGGTGGCGGCGGGGATGATCCTGGTGTCCATCGGGGTCATCTGCCAGATGGTTTTTGTGCGGGCGGTACTCGGGCAGTCGTCGATCTGGCAGACCGAGTTCGTAACCTTCTCGCTGGTCGCGGCGACCTTCATCGGCGCGCCGTACATCCTTTTAACGCGGGGCCATGTGGCTGTGGACGTGGTGCCGCTGATGCTTAAGACCCCGGCGCGCAGGCTGTTGTGCATTGCCGGCAATCTGGTGGCGCTGGCCTTTTGCAGCTTCTTCCTGTATGCCGCAATCCCCTGGTGGTGGGATACCTGGCAAAGCGGCCAGACCACGCCATCGATCTGGAAGGCCAGGGTCTGGATTCCTTACCTGTCGGTTCCCGTCGGCTTGGGTCTCTTGTGCCTGCAGTTTGTGGTCGACACCGTGCTGGTGGCCACTGACAAGGCCTTGCCGTTTGGCCTGTCGGCGCAGGACACGTTATGAGTCCATTGTCCATCGGCCTGCTGATATTTCTCGTCACGACGCTGCTGCTGGCCACCGGCTTGCCGATCGCCTTCGGCCTGGGCGCGGTGGCCCTGCTGTTCATGGTGGTGTTTGACGGCTGGAACAGCGTGCACTTTGTTCCCGAGACGATTTTCGCGGGCCTGTCGGATTTCACGCTGGTGTCGCTGCCGATGTTCGTCATCATGGGCGCGGCAGTGGCTTCGTCGCGTGCCGGCAGCAACCTGTATGAGGCGCTGTCGCGCTGGCTGCACCGGATACCGGGCTCGCTGGTGATCTCCAACATCGGTGCCTGCGCGCTGTTCTCGGCCCTGACCGGATCATCGCCTGCAACCTGCGCGGCAATCGGCAAGATGGGCATTCCCGAGATGCGCAAGCGTGGCTACGATGCCGACCTGGCCACCGGTGCGATCGCTGCCGGCGGCACCTTGGGCATTCTGATTCCGCCCAGCATCACGATGATCCTGTACGGCATTGCATCGGAGACCTCGATCGGGCGCCTGTTCATTGCCGGCATCATTCCTGGTCTGTTGCTGACATCCCTGTTCA
>JBBKVW010000266.1:0-5828 GCA_037968655.1 Burkholderiaceae bacterium | reverse complement strand
GCCGATACCGCCGGGCATGTAGCTCACGCGCATCGGGTCGGCGATGTACTTGCCGTCCATCAATGCCGACTGGGCGAGTTTGCAGGTCAGGTCGAAGCCGCCGCCGGGCTTGGCCGGTGCAATGCATTCGGTTTTCTCGAACGGGCCGGCGGCCGACGCAGACGCCGCAGCGAGGGCCAGGACCAGGGACAAAACGGGGTTCTTGCAGTTCATCAAAGTGTCTCCTCAAGTTGGAAAATCATCCCTGCGCAACGGGCTGTTGGCAGGGCATGGGGGAGACTTTATCGAGGCGCCACTTTCAAACGCCTTTCATGAAAAATCGCAAACAATCAGGGTAAACCCTAGTCTCCACTGGCGATCGAGACCGCATCGAACAGCGGGAAAACCATCGTCGCCTGCAGGCCGCGCCCGTTAGGCCCGGAGCCGAGTAGCAGTTCCCCGCCATGGCGCTCGACGATAGACTTGACGATGGCCAGGCCCAGACCGGTGCCGGGCTTTTGCACATTGCTGCCGCGAAAAAACCTCTCCCCGGCGCGCGCCAGTTCATCGGCGGGAATTCCAGGCCCGTCGTCGACCACCGTGATGGCTGCCGAGCCATCCACACGCCCCACCTGCACCGTGATCCGTCCCCCGCGCGGTGTATACCGGATCGCGTTATGGAGCAAATTGACCAGGGCCTCTCGCAAAACCGACGGCTGCGCCAGGATCAGCAACGGCCCGTCGATGCTCTCCAGGCCGAGATCGATGCCGCCCGCACGCGCCTCGCTCCACCATTTCTGGGTCAGCTTGCGCGCCAGTTCACTTACGTCGGTCGGTTCGGGCGCGATGCCGGTGCTGTCGGCACGCGCCAGGGCCAGCATCTGGTTCGTTTGTCGCACCGTCTCGTCCAGTTGCGACCTGAGCGCCAGCAATGCCTGGCGCTGCGCGTGCGGATCGGATTCGCGCATCGCGAATCCGAGCTGGGTCGCCAATGTTGCCAGCGGCGTTCTCAGTTGATGCGAGGCATCGTCGACGAAGCGACGCCGCGCCTCGGTCTGGCTGCGGTTGCGCTCCACGTGAAAGTTGATCGCCTCGACCAGCGGCCGGACATCGGCCGGAACCCCGATCTGGGAAATCGGCGCCAGGTCGCGCGGCGCGCGCGCAAGCACATCGTTGCGCAGCCGTGCCAACGGCCGCAGGGCCCAGTTGACCGCGAGCGCCAGCAAGCTGGTCGCGGCCAGCACCAGCAGCAGGTCGCCGCGCAAGGACTGCAGCACGAGTGCACGCGTGAAGGCGTTGCGCGACTCGAGGGTTTCGGCGACCTGGATCACGACCCGCTGCGGCCTGCTCGAGCCGGCCAACGGCGGATCGAGCACGCGCGCATACGAACCGATACGCACCGGCTCGTCGTAGTACACGGCTTCGCCGAAATGCGGCCGGCCGGTTTGCAGCCGACGCGGCGGTGGCGGCAAGTCGGTACTGCCGATCTCGACCAGCCCGTCTTCCGTCGCGACGCGGTAGTAGACACGTCCGCTGGCGGTCAGCTCGAAGAACTCCAGCATGCGGTACGGCAGTTCCACGCCCAGGCCGCCACTGGCGGTTGATATGTTGGAGTCGATCGACTTGATCGCACCCAGCAGGGAGCGGTCATAGGCCGCATTGGCGGCGTCGTTGGCGGTGCGCCAGGAAAGCCAGATCTCGGCACAGACCAATAGCAACAGACCCGGCAACAGCACCAGCACCAGCGTTCGTCGCAGGCTGAACGAATGCCATCGGTCCAGATTCAAGGCACCTGCTCCAGGACATAACCCAGTCCGCGCAGGGTCGCGATCTTGACCGGGCTGTCACCCAGCCGCTTGCGCAGGCGGTGGACCAGCACCTCGATCGATTCCGGGTTGACGTCCTGCTCGTCCGAAAAGACCCGATCCAGAATTTCCGGCTTCGACAAGGGCTCGCCGCTGTGCTGGATCAGGGCCCGCAAGACGGCGTGTTCACGCGGCGTCAGCGACAGCGGCGCATGCTCCAGCGTGAACTGCCGGGTGCCGGCATCGTAGACCAGCGGCCCACAGGCGAACCGCGGGTGTTCGCTGCCGCGCGCGCGCCGGATCAGTGCGCTCAGGCGTGCCTCCAGCTCTGCCAGTTCGAACGGCTTGGCCAGGAAATCGTCGGCGCCTTCGTTGAGGCTGGTCACGCGCTCGATCAGCGAGTCGCGCGCGGTCAGGATCAGCACCGGCAGCCGATGATCCGCCTCGCGCAGGTCCGCCAGCACATCGTGCCCACCGACCCCGGGCAGCCCCAGATCGAGGATCAGCGCGTCGTAGCGCGTGACCTTGAGGCTGCGCCGCACCATGCGTCCATCGTCAACCCAGTCGACCTGGAAGCCACTTTGCTCGAGCGCTCGCACCAGCCAGTTGGCGAGTTCGCGCTCATCTTCGGCAAGCAGGATGCGCATCGATATGTTGTCGGAAAGTGGTCAGAGGCGGCGGGCCAGCCATTTGCAACGGATTGTGCGCCTTCGCAGCGCAGCGTGAAGGCCGGTCCATATCGCCTTCGCATTGGCCGCGCAAACTGCCGTTCTCGCTGCGTCGCCCTTGTCGGCCAGCGCCTTTGCGGTCCACCTTGAATTCGTTGCCGGAGGCGCCGAATCGCCACCCCATTGGCTCGAGTGGCTTGGCAGGTATTTCGTGCAGGCAACTGCCATCTGGCGACTCCGGGACTTGCCGCATTGGCGAGGCGCGCGTCGATCTGCAAGACCGAGACGTTTTCAGATCATGTACCGCTGACGATCGCGTACGACATGAAACTCCGGCCTGATCGGGTCGCGTCAGATCGGCAGAGCAATGCGAATTGCGGCGTTCAAGCCGAAGTCAGCCGATTGCACAACTCGGGCGACTTGAATAGACTGGATTCGGACACACGATTTTTGGATCTGCATTCTCCAAAGCGGTCATCGGATCGCAGGCGTCGCGGCTGGCTTCACAGCCAATATTTCTTGAAGCGCAGCACCCACGCTCGACCAGTACCGGACGGTCGCTGCACAAGTCGACTGGCAAAGCCGGATTGACGAGCGATCCGTCGGTCCGAGGATTCTCCCGTGCTCGTATCCAACTGCCTTGACTATATGTATCATATATGCATACTTCCAACATGGAGTTCGAGTTCGACCCGGGCAAGGCACGCACCAACCTTCGCAAGCATGGTGTGAGCTTCGCCCACGCCGAACAAGCACTTCGGGATGAAATGGCCTTTACTATCGAGGACCCTGATGCCACGGGCGAGCAGCGTTTTGTCACGCTGGGCATGGACGCATTGGGGCGGATATTGGTGGTCATTCACGCCCAGCGTGGGGAGCGGGCACGTGTCATTTCCGCTCGCAAGGCATCAGCCGGTGAATCAAAGAGATACCATGCGTGACGAATACGACTTCAGAAAGGGAAAACGTGGCGCCGTCATTGCGTCGTCGGGCAAGACGCGCGTCACCATCATGCTTGATGACGACGTCATCGAAGCGTTTCGAGCGCGTGCGGACAGCGCTGGTACCGGCTATCAGACGCTCATCAATGCCACCCTGCGAGAGGCTGTCGCTGGCGCAAAGGACAAACAGAAGCCAATCACGGTTGCAACACTGCGACGGGTTCTGCGCGAGGAACTTCAAGCTTCCTGACCTCGGGAATCCTGGTTCCTAACGCCCGCTGTGCGGCATGACCTGTGTCACCTACGGGCACGTCGCCGAATTCCTCGAACTGCTTCAGACTGGAGTCGAACTGGGCAACCGGAAAGCGGCCCGCCGTGAATGACCGGACCCACTGCTACGCAGTCCTTCGGCGTTCCCAGTCGACCCTGAGATTCGGGCATATTCCGCTGAAGAGCCGGCGTTGCGCATGTCAGCCCGGCGGGGCCATCGTCAGACGGCGCGCCTTTCACAAGCGCGCAGGTCCGCTTCGCCATGTCAACACCTTCGCTTGTCACCCGACTCACGCTGGCTGCGTACCGCTGGTAGACACACCGTGTCGATCTGCGCCGCGCAACGGTACAAGGCCACGTATCCGCGCGCACTGCGCCCGATGACCAACTCCCTCATGCCGCCCCGCACCGGACGCCCCATCAGCGGATTCTTGGCAGGAATCTGCACCGCCTCCACGATCTCGGCGATGCGCTGCGGCGCAGAACCGAAGTCGAACTGCGCGACGGCGCTGGACGCGACCCGAACCAGGCGCCGAACCGCTGGCACTGATCGCCCCAGAGCCGGCGTCGGCGTCCATCGCCGTCGCCATCGCGCAACTCAAACGGATTCGTCGACGTTATTGCCCAGCTTGGCCAGGTCGGTTGTCGAGTTGTCAGTGTCCGATGGGTTCTTGATGCTGTAGACCAAGGCCTCCTGCGCGGATACCGTTCCATCCTTGTTCGTGTCCGCAGCGTCGTAGCTTTTGGATGCCGCGCCGCAGCCCGGAGGCGGGCCACCGGCACCGGCAGGCGCACGCCCCCCGGGAGGTGGCTTGACGACACCGCTCTTGACGGCTGCTTCGATATCCGCCTTGCTGATGGAACCCGTCTTTTGCGTATCGATGGCGTCGAAGGTCTTCTCGGCATCGGTTGCGGAAACGCCCTTGGAAGTCAGCCCCTGGACGAACTCGCTTTTGTCCAGACTTCCGTCCTTGTTACTGTCCAGATCGCGCATCATCCTCGACGCGATATGCGACGCCATTTTTGCGGGGTCGCCTGCTCCAGCTCCAGCAGCACTGCCGGCGCCCACGATTGTCATTGCCATGGAAAATCTCTCACAAAATAAAAGGTTTACCCAACGATATCGGCACCGATGCGCCGCACTTGATCGCAACCGTGTATCTCGCGTGTAAATTGCCGGTCATGCGCGCGGCCTCACTGCGGCGCATCGAAGCGGTAGCCAACGCCATATACCGACGCGATCGGATCGTCCTGCGGATCCACCGCCTGGATCTTGCGCCGGAGGTTTTTCACATGGCTGTCGATGGCACGGTCGCTCACGTCGCGCAGGTCACTGTGCACGCTGTCGAGCAGCTGCGCGCGCGAGAACACGCGACCCGGACGACCGACCAGCAGGCGCAGCATGCGAAATTCCAGCCCGGTGAGCGGCAGCCACTGGCCGCGCCAGGCGATGCGCAGGCCGGTGTCGTCGACCGACCAGGCCTGCACCTCTGCGCGAACCCGGCCGTCGCTTCGCCGCACCAGCGCACGCACACGGGCCATGACCTCGCGCGGACTGAAAGGCTTGCAGACATAGTCGTCGGCGCCGGTGTCCAGCCCCAGCAGCCGGTCGACTTCGTCCACGCGCGCTGTCAGCATCAGGATCGGAACGTCGCTGAACTGGCGCACCGCACGGCACACGCCGATGCCGTCCAGGCCCGGCAGCATCAGGTCCAGAATGACCACGCTCGGAACCTCGCGTTCGATCTCGGTCAGCGCCAGGCGTCCGTTGGCAACCGCGCTGGCACTGAACCCCTCTGCGTGCAGGTAGTCGAGCAGCAACTGCGCGATCTTCGCGTCGTCCTCGACCACCAGGGCGCGTCGTGTCGTCGTCATGACCCTGCGCCGGCATCGGCCGGCAGATCGATATGGATGTGCAGTCCGCCCAGCGCGGATGCAGATGCCTCGATGCGGCCGCCGTGGCTACGCACGATGGCATCGCAGATCGCCAGGCCCAGGCCGCTGCCGCCCTGGTGGCGGCTGCGCGCCGCGTCGGCCCGGTACAGAGGCTCGAACACCCTGCGCAGATCGGCCTGCGGCACGCCGGGCGCGCTGTCGTCGACGTCGATCGTGACCCGCGCGCCATCACCGCGCACCGACAGCACGATGCGTCCTGGCGCATCGGT
>JBBKVW010000265.1:0-10095 GCA_037968655.1 Burkholderiaceae bacterium | reverse complement strand
CCGGGGCCTGCTTGTTCCACGGCTGGCCGTCGATGCGCACCTGCTCCAGCCAGTCGCGCACGAACTGCTTGTCGTAGCTGGGCGGATTGATGCCTTCGGCGTATCCCTCCTGTGGCCAGAAGCGCGACGAGTCGGGCGTCATGACCTCGTCCATCAGCAGCATGCGGCCCTGCGCGTCCAGGCCGAACTCGAACTTGGTGTCGGCAATGATGATGCCCTTGGCCAGCGCAATGGCGGCGCCGGCCACATACAGCGCGATGGCGGTATCGCGCATCTGCACTGCCAGGTCAGGGCCGATCATCTCCACCGTGCGCTCGAACGTGATGTTCTCGTCATGCGCACCTGCTTGGGCCTTGGCCGCGGGTGTGTAGATCGGCTGCGGCAGGCGGGACGCATTGCGCAGGCCTGCGGGTAGCGGCACGCCGCAGACCGACTGGCTCTGCTGATACTCCTTCCAGCCACTGCCGGCCAGATAGCCGCGTACCACCGCCTCGACCGGCAGCGGCCGCAGGCGCTGCACCAGCATCGATCGCCCGCGCACCTGCGCTACCTCATCATCGGGGACCACCGACTCCGGCGCATCGCCGGTCAGGTGGTTGGGGCAAATCGCGCCGAGTTGGTCGAACCAGAACAGCGCCATCCTGGTCAGCAAGGCGCCCTTGCCGGGAATCGGCTGGTCCATGATGACGTCAAACGCACTCAATCGGTCGCTGGCGACCATCAGGATGCGGTCATCGCCGACGGCATAGTTGTCGCGCACCTTGCCGCGCGCCAGTAAGGGCAGCGATGTCAATTGCGATGTGTGCAGAGCAGATTCAGCGTTGGGCATGCGCCGATTTTAGGTTGCACCAAGCAGCACTGCGAATCAGCGCAGGGGAGACAAACCGACTCGTGCCGGTTCACCTTGCGCGGGCAACCGGGCGCAGTTCGAATCAGCTCGGGGCACGGTGATTCGCCTCGCCCGGGACCAATCCCGGCCGCGAATCTATTGCCGGTTATCGGCTGCGGTCGCTATCGCTATCGCTATCGCTATCGCTATGGCTATGGCTATGGCGGGCAGATTACTGCACCACCTGCGCCAACTCGCCGCGCGCATATTGCCCGGCCACATGTTTGAGGTTGTGGCCCTTGACCTTGCCGCCCTGGCCTTCGCAGCCAAACTCGACGTAGCGCTGCTTGCAGATCAGCCTGGCCGCCTCACGCGCCGGCTTGAGCCAGTCGCGCGGATCAAACTTGTCCGGATGCTCGACCATGTACTTGCGCACCGCGCCGGTCATCGCCAGCCGCACATCGGTGTCGATGTTGATCTTGCGCACGCCGAACTTGATCGCCTTCTGGATTTCCTCGACCGGCACGCCATAGGTCTCCTTCATGTCGCCGCCGTGCTCCCGGATGATCTGCAGCAGGTCCTGCGGCACCGACGAAGAGCCGTGCATCACCAGATGGGTGTTGGGCAGGCGGCGGTTGATCTCCTTGATGCGCTCGATCGCCAGGATGTCGCCAGTGGGCTTGCGCGTGAATTTATAGGCGCCATGGCTGGTGCCAATCGCGATCGCCAGCGCATCGAGCTGGGTGCGCCGCACGAAATCGGCCGCCTGCTCCGGGTCGGTCAGCAGTTGCTCGATGGTCATGGTCGACTCGGTGCCATGGCCGTCTTCCTTGTCGCCACGCATGGTCTCGAGCGAGCCCAGGCAGCCCAGTTCACCTTCGACGGTAACGCCCAGGGCTTGCGCCATGTCGACCACCTTGCGGGTGACCTCGACGTTGTAGTCATAGCTGGCGATGGTCTTGCCATCGGCCTCCAGTGAGCCATCCATCATGACCGAGCTGAAACCCAGGTCAATGGCGCCCTTGCACACATCGGGGCTCTGGCCGTGGTCCTGGTGCATCACCAGCGGGATATGCGGGTAGGACTCGACCGCTGCCGCAATCAGGTGCTTGATGAAGGCCTCGCCCGCGTATTTGCGGGCGCCGGCGCTGGCCTGCAGGATCACCGGTGCGCCGACTTCGTCGGCCGCTGCCATCACCGCTTGCACCTGCTCCAGGTTGTTCACATTGAAGGCCGGAATGCCGTAGCCGTTGACGGCCGCGTGGTCCAGCAACTCGCGCATTGAAACAAGTGCCATGGTTGGAATCCCCTGAGTTGACTAAGTTGGATGCCGGGTCTGTAGCGCAGCACAAGCTGGTAACCGCCCTGTAACCGGATGAGTAAGCGTTCAAATTTTACTGCGCAGCGTATGGACCGCGGCCGGTGCACTTAATGCCCGCTTAAGGGTCCTGGCCTACCGTCGCCAGATGCACTCCCCTCTGACCGCCACCGTGCCCATGCCATCTTCGCAGGCCGATAGCCTTCGCCGTAGTCCGATGTTCTGGGCACTGGTACTTTTTGTGACCTTCGGCGCCTGGGACCTGCTGGCACAGGACCTGCCGCTGGCACGCTGGTTCGGAACATCCAGTGGCTTTGCGTTGCGCGACCATTGGCTTTGGTCCACGGTATTGCACGAAGGGGCACGGCGCGTGGCCTGGGCATTGCAATTGATATTGCTACTGTCGGTCTGGTGGCCGTTTGGCGTATTGCGGACGCTGACCCGCCGCCAGCGACTGGGTATGTTCATCGCGGCGATGCTGACGCTGGTGGTCGTCTCGACGCTCAAGAACTTGAACAACACCAGTTGTCCTTGGGATCTGGCGGAATTTGGCGGCACCGCAAACTACGTCTCGCATTGGCGCTGGGGCGTGTCTGACGGCGGCGTGGGCCGCTGCTTTCCGGCCGGACATGCGTCCGCCGCGTTCTGCTTTCTGCCCGGATTCTTCTGGCTGCGCGAGAAGGCACCACGCGCGGCCAAGGCATGGCTGATCACCACCGTGCTGGCTGGCTTGACGATCGGACTGGCACAGCAGGTGCGCGGAGCCCACTATTTCAGCCACACCCTGTGGACGGGCTGGATATGTTGGTTCGTCTCTGGTGCCTGCCATATGCTGTCCGAGCGCGGCGCCGTGCGCCTGGGCAGCAAATCGTCCGATCGGCGCGATCAATAGGGCAATTGCACCAACGAGCGGCCCGCATTGGCGCATGTGCGCCAGACCTTCATGCTGCCTTAATGTTCACTGCGCAGACTTGGCGCATCCCTCACCCCCGGCGCCCACATGTTCGAACTCGATACCCGCATCTTCCTGATGCTCAACGCCACGGCCAGCGATCCGGCCTGGCTATTGGCCCTGGCCCGATTCGCCTCGCAGGACCTGGCGCCGATATTGATCGCGGCCTGCATCGGCGCGCTGCTGGCGGGCGGCTCCGAGCTGCGCAAGTCGGTCGTGCGTGTACTGCTGGCCATGCTGCTGGCCTGGGTGGCTTCAAGGGTCTTGCAGCAGTTCATGGCGATGCCGCGGCCATTTGCGATCGGCATCGGAAACGCCTGGCTGCCGCACCGCAACTCGGCTGGATTCCCGAGCAACCATGCCAGCGTTGCGTTTGCCTTCGCTGTGGCCGTCGCGGCTCTGTGCCGGCAAGTAATCTGTGCCTTCGCCGCATTGGCCGCCGCGGCCCTGATTGCCTGGAGCCGGGTCTGCCTGGGTCTGCACTTCCCCCTCGATGTTGTGGCCGGCTCCTTGCTGGGCGCAGCCTGCGCCTTGATCACCGTACGCATTCCGATGCCGGCGCCGGGCTCGGCGCGCAAGGTATCGGCGGCCTCCGGCGACTGAAGCGGCGCCACAGATGTAGCGCTCAGGCGACCCGGCAGACCTTGAGCATGTTGGTGCCGCCCGGCGCGCCCATGGGCTCGCCACAGGTGATGGCGTAGACGTCGCCACTTTGCACGATGTTGCGCGATTTCAGATGGCGCTCGGCCTCCGCCAGCGCCGTGTCGCGGTCCTGGTTGTTGTCCATCAACAGCGGGCGCACATTGCGGTATAGCGCCATCTTGCGCTGCGTCGCCACGCGGGGTGTCAAGGCATAGATCGGCACCTGGATCAAGTGCCGGCTCATCCACAGCGCGGTCGAGCCGCTGTCGGTCAAGGCCACGATGGCCTTGGCGCCCATGTGATAGGCGGTGAACAGGGCTCCCATGGCGATCGACTGGTCGATACGGCCAAAGGTCTTGCCCAGGAAATCGGCCTCGAAATTAGCGATCTCGTGCGATTCTGCCGCGTGGCAGATCTTGGCCATCTCGATCACGGTCTCCAGCGGATATTTTCCGGCTGCGGTCTCGGCCGACAGCATCACCGCGTCGGTGCCGTCGAGCACCGCATTGGCCACGTCGCTGACCTCGGCCCG
The DNA here is from genome assembly GCA_037968655.1 of Burkholderiaceae bacterium. Lineage (GTDB taxonomy): Bacteria > Pseudomonadota > Gammaproteobacteria > Burkholderiales > Burkholderiaceae_C > CAISIP01. Next base: position 5,822 of record JBBKVW010000265.1, on the reverse strand, counting down.
GGTCGGCACCGGGTTGGTGATCATGGACTCCATCATCTGGGTTGCGGTGATGACCACCTTGTCGTGCTCACGCGCCAGTTTGATCATGCGCTTTTGCAGCGCCGGCACCGCCGCATTGCCGACCTCGACCGCCAGGTCGCCACGCGCGACCATGATGCCGTCGCTGGCCAGCAGGATCTCCAGCAGTTTCGGAATCGCCTCGGCGCGCTCGATCTTGGCGATCAGTCCGGGGCGATGGTTCATGTCGGCCGCGGCCACGTCGCACAGCTGGCGCGCCATTTCCATGTCGGTCGCATTTTTGGGGAAGCTCACCGCCACATAGTCGGCCCGCAGTCCCATCGCGGTGCGAATGTCGTCCATGTCCTTGGCGGTCAGCGCCGGCGCCGTCAGCCCGCCGCCCAGCTTGTTGATGCCCTTGTTGTTGGACAACTCGCCACCGATCTTGACCGTGGTGTGGATCGCTTCGCCGACGATCCTGGCAACCGTGATCACGATCAGCCCATCGTTGAGCAGCAGCGTGTCACCGGCCTTGACCTCACGCGGCAGCGACTTGTAGTCCAGACCCACCGCGTCCACGTTGCCGAGCTCGGTACGCGTTGCGTCCAGCACAAATGAGGCGCCCGCCTTGAGCATCACCTTGCCATCGGCAAATTTTCCGACCCGGATCTTCGGTCCCTGCAGGTCGGCCATGATGGCGACCTCGCGCCCGACCCGTTGCGCCGCGTCGCGCACCATCTTGGCCCGGTCGATGTGATCCTGCGCCGTGCCGTGGCTGAAGTTCAGCCGCACCACATTGACGCCGGCCCGGATCATCTGTTCGAGCAGGTCCGGATCGCTGGAGGCGGGGCCAAGGGTGGCAACGATCTTGGTGGCGCGGCGATTGGCCATGGTTCAGTCTCCGTTATGAATTGGTCGATTTTCCCATCGAATCGGTTACCACCTGGTTACGACTCTGGCGCCGCAAGACCAGACACGGTCAGCGCCAATGGGCCGGCACCAATGACGGAGTGTCAGCCCTTGGCGCGCCGCGCCAGGATCTCGAATGCCGGCAAGGTCTTGCCTTCGAGCACTTCGAGGAACGCCCCGCCGCCAGTTGAGATGTAGTCGATCTTCTTCTCGATGCCATATTTGGCAATCGCCGCCAGCGTGTCGCCACCGCCGGCGATGCTGAAGGCCTCGCTCTCGGCGACCGCGCGGGCGATGCGCTTGGTGCCAGCTTCAAATGCGGGGAACTCGAACACCCCGACCGGCCCGTTCCACACGATGGTGCCGGCCTGCTCCAGTTGATCAGCCAGCAGCTTGGCAGTCTGAGGTCCGATGTCCAGGATCAGGTCGTCGTCCAGCACGTCTGCGGCCGCCTTGACGGTGGCCTTGGCATCGGACTTGAATTCCTTGGCCGTCACGACATCGATCGGGATCGGCACTGCCGCGCCACGTGCCGTCATGGCCATGATCACCGCCTTGGCTTCGGCCAGCAGGTCGGGCTCGGCCAGGCTCTTGCCGATCTTCAGTCCGGCCGCCAGCATGAAGGTGTTGGCAATGCCGCCGCCCACGATGAGCTGGTCCACGTTTTCGGCCAGGCTTTTGAGAATGGTCAGCTTGGTGGAGACCTTGGCTCCGGCGACGATGGCCACCAGCGGCCGCTTGGGATCCTTCAGCGCCTTGCTGATGGCGTCGATCTCGGCCGTCAGCAGCGGGCCGGCACAGGCCACCGGCGCGAACTGCGCAATGCCGTAGGTGCTCGCCTCGGCCCGGTGCGCGGTGCCAAAGGCGTCATGCACGAAGATGTCGCACAGGCCGGCCATCTTGCGCGCCAGCGTTTCATTGTTCTTCTTTTCGCCGACATTGATGCGGCAGTTCTCCAGCAGCACCAATTCGCCCGCCTGCAGCTCCCGGCCCTCGAGCTGCACGCCGTCGACCCAGTTGGCCAGCAGCGGCACCTCGCGCTCGAGCAACTCACCGAGCCGTGTGGCGACCGGCGCCAGCGAATCGGCCAGCGAAAAACAACCTTCGTCGGGCCGGCCCAGATGCGAGGTCACCATCACCGCAGCGCCGGCCTCCAGCGCCATGCGAATGCAGGCCACTGATGCACGAATACGGGTGTCCTCGGTGATCTTGCCCTTGTCGTCCAACGGCACGTTGAGGTCAGCCCGGATGAATACCCGTTTGCCTGCGACGTCGCCGCTGGCAATGAGATCGGAGAAGCGGATGAATTCCATGGGGCAGATTTCCCAACTGTCAAGATGCGTAAATTGTAGGTTCCGCCCGTCGCCGCGACATTGCCGGTCAGCGACAGGCCGCAAACCAGTCCAGTTCCTTGCGGTACAGGCTGGTTTGCACATCCGCCAGCCCCAGCATGGCATGGAACAGGTTGTCGTGCGACAGCGGCGCCGCAGCACCAGCGCGCAGGCAGTCAGGTCGCAGCCCGAGGCGCTGGGCCATGGCCGGTGAGACCCAACTGAGCATTGGCACATGGGTCTGCGTATCTGGTGCCAGCGCATAGGGCAGGCCATGCAGATACAGGTTGTTCTCGCCCAGCGACTCGCCATGGTCGGATACATAGACCATCGCCGTGTCCAGCGCGTCCAGTGCAGCCTTGGCGGCCAGCCAGTCGGCCAGTGCGGCCAGCACATGGTCGGTGTAGACCAGGGTGTTGTCGTAGGCATTGACCAGTTGCTCGCGCGCGCAGTCCTGCAGCACATTGCTCTGGCATTCGGGCGTGAATCTTTTGAAGGCAGGGGGCGAACGGCGGAAATAGGCCGGCCCGTGGCTGCCCATCTGGTGCAGCACCAGCACCACGCCGCGGGCGCGGCGCGCCGGGTCGAGCGCAGCGATGCGTTGATCCAGATCGGCCAGCAGCACCTCGTCCCAGCATTCGCCGTCGGCGCACAGGCCCGGTGTCTTTTGCCCATAGGTGTTGATCTGGGCCACACGCTCGCACAGGCCCTTGCAGCCCGACTGGTTATCGATCCACAGCACCGCGAGCCCGGCGCGTTGCAGCACGTCGAGCAGGTTTTCATGGGGCTGGCGCGACGCCTCGAAATCGTCCTTCCCAAAATGCGAAAACATGCAGGGCAACGAGGCCTGGGTGTTGGTTCCACAGGATCGCACGGCGCGATAGTAGGTCAGCGACTGGCCGTTCTGGGCCAGTTTTTCCAGTTCCGGATTGGTCTGGCGCGTATAGCCGCCAAGCGAAAAGTTTGCTGCCCGGGCGGTTTCGCCAACCACCAGAACCAGCAAGGGTGTGCGATGCGCACCGGTGTAACTTGGACCCAGGCGCGCATCCAGCCCGATCAACTGCAAGCTGCGGCTGGCCTGAGGCAGTTGCTCCATTGCCAGTTTCCCGCTGGCATAAACGGTATTGATCGGATTGACCAGGTAGCGCACCTGCTTGTGATTGCGCATCAGCGATGCCAGGTCCTGGTAGGCCAGCAGCGTCACCGCCACCAGCACCAGCAGTGCCGCGAGCAAGCCGGCCAGATTACGCCCGGCCTGCGGCCACAAGCTGCGCCATGCGATCGGCTGACGCAGCAGCCACCATCCGGGCAGCAAGGCCAGGGCAGCGACGGTGAGCAACAACTGCCAGTTCAAAAGGTCGCGCGCCTCGCGCAAATCGGTGTTGACGACGTTAGCCATCATCGTGGCGTCGATCACGACGCCGTACTGCAGCATGAAATAGCTGTTCGCCGCCGAGATCAGCAAGAGCAGCAGCAAAACCGGCTTGAGCAGGTACTTCCAGGCCAGCAGGCTCGAAAGCGCCGCCGTCGCTGCCACTATCCAGACAAACATCGCCGCTGCGAATGCCAGGCCGCGCCAGCCGGCAAGTTCGGGCAGTGGCCAGATGGTGCGCCACAGCGGCAGGTTGCCCAACAGTGCCAGCCAGCAAGCGACCAGCAGAATCAGCCCGAGCGGGCGCCAACTCCCCGCAGCTGCACGCTCCGACAACCCGCGCATCAAGGGTCTAGGCTGGCGCCTGAACTGGAACATCGTCCTGCCTCCAAATAATTGCATAGCAGTTCGCTGCTGTTGGGGTATCGCCCCCAGCCCAGGCGTCGCCTGGCGCCGCATCACGGACCAGTCGGGCTTTGTGGATTGCTGCAATACGCTCGACCAGGCGCAAGCCCAGACCCAGGTGCGCATGGTCCGGATAGTCCGGCGCAAAGGACTGGGTGACAGTGGCGCTGTCGCAGACGGACACACAGGGCGCACCATTTTCGCGCCCGACGGTCACCACGACCCGGGTACCGGCCGGCGTATGGTCCAGCGCGTTGGCGATCAGGTTGCGCAACGCCAGTTCCAGCAGCAGGCGATTGCCCATTACTTGCACCGGCTGCGGATCGCACTGCAGTTCCAGCTGATGGCCGCTCTCGTGGCTTGCCTGGGCAAATGCGGACATCACCTCGGCCGCCAACTGGTCCAGCGCGACCTGCTGCAAGGGGGCGTTGTCCGGCCGCTGGGCCCGCGCCAGATCCAGCAGCTGGGTCAGTATCTGGCCGGCACGCAGCGACTCGTGTTGCAGGCGCTCCAGCGCCTGGTCGCGTGTAGCCGCATCGGGATGGCGTGCCGCAATGCCGGCCTGCAGCGCGATGGCGGCCAACGGTGTGCGCATTTCATGGGCCACGTCGGAGGCAAATGCGCGCTCCCCATCGGCCTGCGTCTGCAGCCGGGTGATCAGCGCATTGATCGCAGCGACCGTGCTGGCGAACTCGACAAAGCCATGCGACTCGTCCAGCCGCTCGGATTGGTGCAGGCGCAAGGCGGCAACCCGGTCCGACAGTGCATGCAGCGGCCGCAGCCCGCGCCGGATAGCCCACCACAACAACAAGGCCACCAGGGGCAGCACGACCAGCGAGGGACGCGCAATGGTGAACGTGACCTCGCGCACGATGCGGTTGGGCTGGTCCAGGTCGATCATCGCCGTCACCTTGCGGCTGCCGTCCGGGCGCTGGGCCGAGAAGCTGCGCCAGTGGCGCGCAAGCTGGGGCGATCCGGACGGCGCGACGGTCGTCGCGTACCCATCCGGGAACGACACCGCGCCACGCTGCTCCGGCGCCCGGGTGTCCGCCACCAGCACCCCGTTTTCCCACACCAGCACAGCCACACTGCGCGCCAGCTTCATGTGCCGCCCCAACGCCAGCACGGTGCCGTCCATGTCGTCGTGCGACAGTATGGCGTTGGCACTGGCACCACCCACAACCCCGATGGCAGGCAACTGCAACAGCACATGGGTTGCCGATGCCAGATGCCCGTCGGCGATCTCGCCGGCCTCGTGCAGGCCGGCGTAATAGGACGCCAGCATCAGTGCTAGCCAGGCCGCGGCCAGCGCCATCAGCGTCCAGCGCCACAGGTAGCGGGTCAGGCTGGGTCGATTCACGGCTGCGTATCCCGTGGGACGAAATAGCCGACGCCCCGCATGGTCTGGATCAGCTGCGCGCCCAGCTTGCGGCGCAGGTGGTGCACATGCACTTCGATCGCATTGCTGTCCAGCGCCTCGCCAAAGCCATACAGCGCCGCCTCCAGCCGCGACTTGGACAGTACCTGGGGCCGGGCCTCGACCAGGGTCTGCAGCAGGGCGAACTCCTTGACGCCCAGTGCCACCGCCTGCCCGTCGCGCACCACGGTGCGTGCTGCCGGATCGATCACCAGATCGCGGTAGTGCAGGGCCGCGCTGGCACGGCCGGAGCCGCGGCGCAACATGGCACGGATGCGTGCCAGCAACTCCTGCGGATCAAATGGCTTGACCAGGTAGTCATCGGCGCCGCCGTCCAGACCCGCCACCCGCTGGTCGACGCTGTCGCGCGCCGTCATGATCAGCACCGGCA
>JBBKVW010000264.1:0-7025 GCA_037968655.1 Burkholderiaceae bacterium | reverse complement strand
TGGACGTCTTCCACCGGCAGCGACGCGGAAATCTGTCCGTTCGCGCCCCAGATGATGTTGACCTGGCTGCCGCTGATCTGCTCGACCAGGCATGCGCCGAGCGGGATATCTGTTTTTGCGCCGTCCGGCTTGGCATAGGTCAACGGTCCGGTAATGCGTGCGCTGTGCGTGGTGGCGGTCATGTTGGTGAGCTGGTTGTGCGTCTTGACGCGGGTTTTCTGTCAAAAGTTGGTCCGTGGCAATGTTTTCGAGCGCATGCATGCGGTGCAACATCCGTGTCCTTCTTTCGTGGTGGACGGAAAGCGCACATCGGCGAATAACTTCGTCGTCAGGCCAAGCGCCCGACCAGGCGATGAACCGGGCGAGAACGATGCGCGCAATTCCAATATATGAGCCCGGTACGCCAGCGTCTGTGCGTTGGCGCTCGTACGCGATATCCCCATCGATGATCTGGCGCGTCTGGATGAGCAGCGGCGTCCAGGGCTGTGACATGCCTTGCACAACCGGCAGTGCCGTTGCGCCAATGCAGACGACGATGGAGGGCTTGACCGCTTGGAGCATGAACTGCTGGACATCCGTGGTTTGATGGTCCTGGCCAGGGTCCGGCACGACTTTGCCGTGTGGTGCGATCGCATCGAGTTCAACGACACGGTTGGCCAGCCGCGCAAGAAGGTGTTCCAGCACAAAACGGGGACTCAAGCCAGTGCACATCAGTCGATTTCCGTCGGTGCTTCTGCTTACAACTTCACCTGCCATCCGTGTGGCACCGTACATCGCCTTCTGGACAGGTGCTGCACAGTGACGCCAATCATGAACCCTGAAATCAAATGAACATGCATCAAACCACGACCCGTGCCTTTGCCTGCGCAATCCTTGACGGATGCCGGTCCGACGGGGTGACTTCTCGCTTGTCGGCTTGGGCGCGCGCGGGTATCGGCTCGCAACAGCACTGACAAAGCAGACACGCCATGCAAACGAATGTTGCGGCCACCAACGTGGCGAGACGGACGCTCAAAACAGACGCACCATCGGCGAACGCCCCTTTTTCGCAGCGTGCAGCGAACGCCCGCGCTTCGAAGCGCGCAGCCTATGACGGGCCCGTAACCCATCAACTGCATTTCGCCAATCTGCCGGTCATTGCCGTGAAACCGTCTGCACACGCGACGTCAGAATTGCTGCAACGCTGGTTGCAGGATCAGTCAGATTCCATGACGTCCGCGGGGCCGGTTTCCGGCCTGTGCGATGCCGCCATCGTGCTGAGCAATGCGGACCGGTTCTTTCTCGGGCATGCTGCATCGGCGCTGAAGAACCTGCAATGCATGGGCATTGCGGGATGCGCCGTCATCCACCTTTCGACGTCCTGCCTCATTGATCCGTTGTTGCCGGCTTATGTCATCAGCCTGCTTCAAAGGCGCGGGGTGCGCATGGTTGGCGTCAGTGTGACTCTTGTTTCCGACCGGCAGCCTAGCCCCAGCGGCGCAGGCTTGCAAGGCGCGGCCCCGCAATCCCCGGCCTGTGTTCGGTATCCCACCGACGGACACCCGGGCAAGCGGCCATCATGGGTCGATGCCCTGTTCGCCAGAGCTGAGACTTCATGAAGCATGTCAGGCGCTTTCGCTTGCCCACCGCTCGAATGAAGCGATGGCATCGCTGTTGCACGCAAAAGGAGCTCCATGCAGATAAGCCCGGTCGGACCGCTTGAATTGTTCCATCAGTTGCCGTGCCCCTCGATGGTCACGGACATGGCAGGTCGGGTTCTGATAGGCAATGCCGCACTGCTGGTAATACTGGGCAGCACGCAGGACTCGCTGAACAGGAGCGAGATGGCCAGCTTGTTTGTTCCTTCCGACCAGCATCGGCTTCGGAGCAAAATCTGGCCTGCATTGATGCGCCAGGAACCCGTGTGCGAGAAGTACATGCACCTTCAGGTACCGCAACATGCACCGGTCCCGGTATTGGTGAACGCCAGAAGATGCGAGTTCGAGGGGGCCCCCGGCTATCTCTGGGCGCTTTTTGTCGCGCGCGAGCGCAGCAGATTCGAGGCCGAACTCGTTGCTGCCAATGAGGATGCCCGACGCATCGCCGTCAAGCTGGCGGACCAGTTCGAACTACTGCAGGTGACGATGAGCTCCATTGGCGACGCCGTCATGACCACCGACAGGCAAAGCCTGGTCACCTGGCTCAATCCGGTGGCAGAACGCCTTACTGGCTGGCCCTCGGCCGATGCAGTTGGAAAACCGATATCCGAGGTTTTCAACATCGTCGACGCAGTCACGCGTGTTCCCACACCCAGCCCGACCTCATTGAGCATCCGCCAGCACCGTCCGGTCGGTTTGCCCAAGCAAACCCTGCTGATAGCACGGGACGGTACGGAATCCGGAATCGAAGACACGGCTGCGCCGATTCGAAATGCTGCAGGCGAAATACTGGGTGCGGTACTGGTCTTTCACGACGTAACGGCACAGCGCCATTTGTCGGGGGAGCTCACCTTCAGGGCCACGCACGACGCGTTGACGGGCCTCGTCAATCGTGGTGAGTTCGAGCTTCGGCTTCACAAGCTCCTGGCAAACGCGCATCTGAACGCCACCGAGAACGCTCTGCTCTACATCGACCTTGACCAGTTCAAACTGGTCAACGATGCCTGCGGGCACACGGTCGGCGACCAGTTGCTTCGGCAGGTGTCCGAGCTGTTTGCTTCCGTGGTTCGTGGGCGCGACACCTTGGCCCGGCTGGGCGGGGACGAGTTCGGCCTGATACTCGAGCACTGCGATATCGGTCGCGCACAACGCGTGGGCCAGCAGATATGCGAGCTCATGGACGACTTCCGTTTCAACCATGAGGGCCGGCGCTTCAGAATCGGGGCCAGCATAGGCCTGGTTCCGGTGGACGCCCGATGGACGACGACCGAAGCACTCCTGCAAGCCGCGGACGCATCGTGCTACTCGGCCAAGGACGCCGGCCGCAACCGTGTGCACACCTGGTTCGACACCGACCAGGAGATGCTCGCCCGCCACGGCGAGATGCACTGGACCACGCGCATCGAGATGGCGCTGGATGAGGATTCCTTCGTGCTGTACGGGCAGCGCATACGGGCGATGCATGCAGACTCCCGCGGTGCGCACGCGGAAGTGCTGTTGCGCATGCGGGCTGCCGATGGAAGTCTGGTGTCACCGGGAGCCTTCATGCCCGCTGCCGAGCGCTTCAGCATGGCCTCGCGCATCGACCGTTGGGTGGTAACCAATACGCTTCAGTGGATGGCCGAGCTTCCATCTTTGGAACTGGTGCAGAACCTCAGCATCAATCTGTCCGGGCAGTCCATCGGGGACCGCGCGTTTCAGCGCTGGGTGCTCGATGCTTTGGAGAATGCGGGGCATTCGACATGTATCCGCCTGACCCTGGAAATCACGGAGACCTCGGCAGTCAGGAACCTGGTTGAAGCCAGCCACTTCTTTGCAGAAGTGCGGGCGCTCGGGTTGCGAGTTGCGCTGGATGATTTCGGTTCGGGCGTGGCTTCCTTCGGTTACCTCAAGGGCCTTGATGTAGACGAACTGAAAATTGATGGCCAGTTCATCAGGAACGTCGTGCTGGACGGTCTGGATGCAGCCGCCGTACGTTGCTTCATCGACGTCGCCAAGGTCATCGGGGTCAAGACGGTAGCAGAGTATGTTGAGACCAAGCCCGTGCTCGATCGCCTGCGCGAGATTGGCGTGGACTACGCACAAGGCTACCTGCTGCACCGCCCCGAGCCGCTCGACAGCCTGGTGCACAGCCGTGCGCTATCGGGACTGGCACACGCCTGATCGACCCGCACCTGCCAGGCGGGTAGCCGGCATGCACTGCAGGCCCATTGCATCCCGGGTGGTGTGTTCCCGGCCCGGATTCGGCCCCTTCTCCTACGCGGGTTGGCGCCGTCGAGCCGATGCGCTGACCGCCGTTTCGGGACCAAATGGACCCGGTCAGTTCAATTTGCTGTTCGCAGCTATGAAGGAGTGAAAATCATGAAGCCTATCAATACCGGACCAGCCCCCAGTGGCGACGTTGCCAAGCATCCCGGCCCGCTCGGGAGTCAGCAGCCTGTTGCAGAGAAAGCCGACGACAGCAAGGCCAGTGTCAAAGCGAGAATAGATTCGAAGAACATGCCTGACCTGCCGGCCTTGCATCGCCAGCACACGCCCAATAGCTCAGGCAGGAAATAGCGGCCTCTGCCAGCAACCGCTGGCCGATGGCCGGCGGCAGCCTCTGTGCCCGTCCGCTACGCAGGCGTATCGACGCCTCCAGCGGCGTTTCAACGTGCCAACACAACAGCCGCCGCGTCCCTGTGCCTGATGTCCAGGTGCAGGCCCTGGTTCTGCAGGGCGTTCGCGAGTTGCGCCGTCGGCATGCCGAAATCCCGATCCGTGACGGCCAGCGTCACCATGCCGGCTGGTCGCTTCAGGCGTTCGCGGGTCACCATCCCGATCCACAGCGCCGCCGGTGGCTCGTTTGCCGCCCGGACCTGGTAGGACGTCGGCCAAAGGCGAATCACAAGCCGCGTCGACGGGTCCAGTTCGCGCGCGAAACGCATCGTCGGCAACGCACCCTGGTGAAACTTGGCCAGCACCGGTAGCTGTCCGGCGTCGGTGGATGGCAGCAGCCACAAGAGCGTTGTGCGCAGCGTCCACGGGGGCGGGTTGTGCCACCCGTCGGCCTCGAGCACCTGCACGATCTGCGCTGCCGCGCCAGCCCACTGCACCGACAGGGGCTCCTCATGATCACCATCGATCTCGGTTCGACGCGCGGGCAGGCGCTGCCATCCGTCCAGGCGCCAGTCGATCAGGAGCTGCGCGGGCGCGGGTTGGCGCAGCGCGTACCGGGCGGCGTCGGCCGCATGGTTTGTCACAACCACCGCGGTGCCCGCCAGCATCAGCGCCCCCAATGCAGTGAGCGACAAGGCGCGCGCAGGCAGGCGCTCGGTGTGCACATGCTGCATGTAGGCGATGCTGAGCAGCGCCACCCAGGCCGTGCCCAGGCTCATGCTGGCAATCACATCCGACATCCAGTGCGCCCCGAGGTACAAACGCGAGAACGCGATCAGCCCGACCAGCAGTGCCGCCAGCAGCGTGACAACCCAACGGATCAGGGGTTTGTGTCCGTGTGCCAGCAGGAAAGCCAGGAAACCGTAGAGCACGATGCTCGATGCGGCGTGGCCGCTGGGGAACGAGAACCGGTCGGCGCCGTCGTACATGGCAATCGGCCGAGCGCGTTCAAGTGTCATCTTCAGGGTCCAGACCAGCGCCTGCGCGAATCCGACGGCCGTCAACCAGTACGCCAGTGTGCGCCAGCAGCGCGCGCAGGCGAGCACCACCGATACCGCGGCGATGACGGCGAGCCCGACGCTGGCGCTGCCCAGTTCGGTGGCGGCGATCATCAACTGGTCGACCGGGCCTGTACGCAGTTTCTGCAGGGCCGTGAACACGAACTGATCGAACAGCACCAGCGGGTCGCTCGACACCACGTCCTCGGTTGTGCCAAGGAACACCCAGGCCCCGCCCAGCAATACCACGGCGGCCAGCAGGACCCCGAGCGACTCCGCACGCGCTGGGTCCAGCAGCGACAGGATGACGCGCGCCAGCATGCCGTTTCGCGGGCGCGCCCACGCAACCATCCGATCACGCTGGCGCACGACTACCGGCCAGGCGTTGCGAAAGGTCAGGCGCAGCAGCACAGCGCACAGCCAGACGACGGCCAGCACGCCTGCCAGGAGAACGAGCAGGCGCGAACTCACCGCACCGGCAAGCTGCAGCGAAGCCCCGAAAAGCGCACCCGGCAGCAGGTGCGCTGCCGACCAGGCGATAGCGGACAACACATTTATCACCGTGAACCTGAGCAATGGCATGCCGGCCATGCCGGCGACCACGGGCACGATGGCGCGCATGGGTCCCAGGAACCGGCCCAGGAACACACTCTTGCCGCCGTGCACTGCAAAGTAGGCCTGCCCGCGCGCGAACAACGCGGGATGGGCGCTCAAGGGCCAGCAGGCGCGCAGCCGGTCGTGGTGTCGCAGACCGAGCCAGTAGCTCAAGCCGTCACCAAGCGTCGCACCGAGCACGGCCAGTGCCGCCACCCACCATGGATCGATGAGCTGCAGACCGATCAGGACGCCGGCTGCGAAGACCACTGAACTGCCCGGGATCACGGTCCCGATCACGGCCACCGACTCCAGCAAGGCCGCGGCGAACACCACGCCAAGTGTCAGAGCGGGGTGCTGCGAGAGGAAGTCGATCAGGGCTTGCACAGGCAGATCATCCAATGCGTGGCGGCCATCATGCAGCGGGCGGGTTCATCCGGATGCGCCTGACCGGGCAGCGCTGCCAGACAGATGCCCATGTCACCAAGGGCAGTGCTTCCCTCGCCATTCGCCCGCGGCGGCTGCGTCCGGCGACGCCACCGTCACTCAGGCCGGGCGGGTGAAAGACATGCAAGCTTCATGATGCATCCGGCGCTGCGGTCAAGTCGTTCCCGGTTGCCGCCTCGCGCCCGTCCGATGGCGCAGATGCGAATCAGGCATCGCGTATGTCGGTGCGGCCGAGTTCCGATTGCACGCGTTTCAGCCGCTCGCGCACTTCCTGCGCGACATCGGCGACATCGGGGTTGCTGGTCAGCTGCATGACGGCCACCGGATCCATGAATGCGACCACCAGGCGCCCGTTCGCCTCTTCGCGCACGACCACGTTGCAGGGCAGCAGCAACCCGATGTCGGGCTCGGCATTCAAGGCGCGGTAGGCCAGCGGCGGGTTGCACGCACCAAGGATCCGGTATGGCCGCACGTCGAGGTCGAGCTTGGCCTTCATGGTCGCCTGGACGTCGATTTCGGTCAGGATGCCGAATCCTTCGGCCTTGAGTGCCCCGGTCACGCGAAAGACGGCCTGGTCGAAATCCGTGTCGGCAAGCTCGCAGTGAAATCCGTAGGAAGGCGAGGCGGAAGAAGTCATGATGTGCTCCGGCAAGTTGAAGTCAGGCGCGGACCCGGGTCATCGGTCCCGGGT
>JBBKVW010000263.1:0-22400 GCA_037968655.1 Burkholderiaceae bacterium | reverse complement strand
GGACAGCCCCATCCCGGTCACTACCGCCACCACGGACAATCTGGCTGCCGCAGGGTTGGCCGCTGACAAGATGGCCGAGCTGATCGGCAAGGAGGGTGAAGTTGCGCTGGTCGTACACGATCAGACCAGCCGGACCGGCATCGATCGTCGCGACGGTTTCCTCAAGCGCATGAAATCGACCTATCCCAAGATCAAGGTGGTCAGTGTGCAATACGGCGCAGGTGACCAGCTCAAGTCGACCGAGATCACCAAATCCATTTTGCAGGCCAACCCCAATGTCAAAGGCATCTTCGGCGCCAACGAAGGATCGGCCATTGGCGTGCTCAACGGCGCCAGGGAAATGAAGCGCACTGTGGTTGTCATCGGCTATGACTCTGGCAAACAGCAAAAGGCAGCCATTCGCGATGGTTCCATGGCCGGTGCGATTACGCAAAACCCGGTGGGCATCGGCTACAAGACGGTCGAAGCCGCGGTGAAGGCGCTCAAGGGCGAAAAGCTGCCCAAGATCATCGACACCGGTTTCTATTGGTACGACAAGAAAAATATCGACGAACCGAAGATCGCTGCAGTCTTGTACGACTGACCCGCGCAAAGTGCCGCCTGGTCATAGGGCGGCGTTGCGTGTAGGGATTGGGAAACGGCAACGCAAAATCTTGCTGCAGTCAATCAGAGAACCCGTCGCTGAATGATGGCGGGTTTTTGAATTGTGGCTCCTCGATCCGGGCTTGCATCAGGGACCTGCGGACTGGCAGAATGGCCCACTCGGACCGATCGAGTCGGTTGCGGCAAACGCAAACAGGGCAACCAACGGCCAGAATCTGCGGCCGAATGCGGACCCACCATCGATGTTGTTGGTCGCGGCCCGATCTTTCACTGGTGGGCCGATGCAGCCAGGCAAGCATCGCATTGCGGTCTTTCGTTTTCAACCAGTGGCGCTCAACTGCCCGTGTCAGGGTGAGAACTGTCCCGCATGCGTGACCGACTTCGAGCGGCTGCGCGCGGCAAGCCCGTTCAAGCTGCTTGTCGGTACGACGCAGGCCAACAGCGGCAAGGTGCGTGTATTTCGTGAACATGAACTCACCGTCGATGTGCTGCTGGCATCGGCCTGCCGGCCCAAAATCCACCATGCAGTCGAAATCTACAGCGAGCCGTATTGGGACGGTGGCTATTCGGCCAATCCAGTCGTGTACCCGCTCTTCTATGAATGTGATGCGCGAGATGCGCATGCTTGCCGGCGCCACGGCGTATGCCGATTCGGCATTCTTATTGCGTGGCCGACTCGAGCGGCGCCTGCACGAGATGCGTTTTCTCATGATTGATACCAGCGACCTGGCCAGCCTGCGCCGAACGGATACCAAGCTGCTTGCATATGGACCGTTTCTGGAACGATCGCGCACCCAAGGCCGGGAGGATGCCAAGGCCTGGCTTGAAGCACATGCCAATTTGGTTGGACATCAACTGACGATCGCCACACCTGCAGCCGACCCATACCAGTCGGAAAAATCGCACAGAACTTTCATTTGTCCGGCGCAATCGCCGTCCTGAAGCAGTCATGCATGGGTACCCATTCGGCAGCAAACCGAGCGCTTGTCCTCGATTCTTGGGGTGGCCAGTTCCGCTCAAGTTTTCTAGCAATTGAAGATTTAATTTTCGGTGGCCTCGCCAAGGCTCACCCGCCGTTGTCCGCAGGGCTGGCTTGCGGAAATCCAACTATCTTTGCGATGCCTGCGCAGGGGCGCAATCTGCCAGTCTGCCGAGTCGACTCTTCCGGTCGTGAACTTTTTGAGCCTGCCTTTTTCGGTGATGTGTGACAGTTTGCCGACGGCGTGCAAGAGCTTCCGAGCAAGTTGAATGCTCCCAGAAGACTGGCAAGAGTCATCTGGCATCTGGAATTGACCGCTCCAAACTTGACGTTCGACATTGCGCATTTGCATGGCTGTCCATGCACAGTTCGCACGCACTGGTGTGTCTGATCTGCGACCGCAACATGCGCCTGACCGCAATCCGTGCCGAGGGAGTGCTGATCAGGAAGATTCTGGATCACATCGGCGGTGCACGCCCAGGCCCCGCGGATCGTCCCGGCGCGCCGGCCACCGCTGTGGGACGACTGTGAAAGGTAGGGCGCAGTCGGCGCCGGGGAGGGAGCCCAGATCGAATCGAACCGGGGTGAATCAGCCGAAGATGACCCCGGCGACGTGCCCGACCAGCGCACCGATTGGTGAACGGGTAGACCGGCGAGGTACACGGCAGCGCTGCCATGGTGGTGGTTACCCGCATTTGCCTGGACGCGGCTTCTTCGAGGCCGCCATGTCCGGCAGCCGTGCCACGTCTGAAACCAGATTGGCAATGTCGTCGAGCGCCGGGTCGACGCTTTCCGAGCGTGTGGCTACAAAGAAGGTCAGCTGCGGCAATTGCGGTTCGGCCGTCAAAGCGACCAGGCGTCCGGCTTCAATGTCAGCGGCCAGCAACTCCTCTGGCGCCATGCAGATGAAGATGCCGGCGCGCACCGCCTGGAGCATCGTCGACACACTGTTGCAGTAGCTTACGGTCGAAGGTGATGCGCCGCCTATGGCAAACCAGGAGTGCATCTGCGTGTGCAGGCGCGCTCCCGGCCCGAGCGAAATGATCGGCAATGCAGCGACGTCTGCGGGGCGCGCCTCGGTGCCGCGTGTCAGCAATGCTGGCGACCCGACCCAGGACAGATTCATCGCGCCGATCGACTTGCAGTGAAGGTCCGGTTCCTCGATCGGTCCACCGACGACCGCAATGTCGATCTCGCCGCGCGAGAGCATGCGCAGCAGGTTCGTGTTCAGGTCAACGTGGAACCCGATGTCCAGTCCCGGGTAACGTTGCTTCATGCCGTTGAACAGTGGCACCATCGAGCGCCAGGCGATGACTTCGCCGACGCCCAATTTCACCACGCCCTGCAGCATCTCGAGCCTGCCTGCGGCCATGCGCAGTTGCGCCGCGTCGCCGATGACCTTCTTGGCATGCACAAGCAGCTCGCGCCCCTTGAGCGTGAGTTGAACATGCCGACCGATGCGGTTGAACAGCACCACGTCGAGTTCCTTCTCGAGCTCCCGGATACGGGCGGACACCGCTGCCTGCGAGGTGCACAGTCTCTCGGCAGCTGCGCTGAAAGTGCCCAGTTGAGAGATCCAGTGGAAGGTCTCGAGTTGAGGAATGTTCATCGGTCAGCCAATGGCCGCGTGAAGATATTTTTTGATTGTAGGCCGCGTCAGAGGCCGCGTCTGAGCAGCCTGCGGAGCCTTCAGCTACCGGTCTGAAGCGAGCGCAAGGGCCATTTCATGCAGCGAACGGCGCAACACCTTGCCAGTAGGGGTCAGCGGCAGCGTGTCGCACAGTTCGATGCGGTCTGGAGCCTTGTAGCTGGATGCATGGGCACGACAAAACGCACGCAGTTCGCCGCTGTCGATGGTGGCGCCGGGTTTCCTGACGACAAAGGCCACGATGGACTGGCCTTTCTGGGCGTCCTGCAGGCCGGTGACGCCGGCCAGTGCAATGGCGGGATGCTGCTGCAGCAATTCCTCGACCTCCGCCGGGGCGATGTTGATGCCGGCGCGCTTGATCATTTCGGTGCTGCGGCCCGCGAATTGCAGGTCGCCCTGGTCGGTCAGGCAACCCAGATCCCCGGTGCGAAGGTAGCCGTCAGTGGTGAAGCTGCCTGCGTTCTGCACCTGGCTCTTGCCAACGTAGCCTGGCGTGAGGTTTCCGGTGACTTCTATCAGTCCCTGCTGGCCCGCGCCGAGCGCCGCGCCGGTCTCGGGATCGACGATGCGCACCGTGACGCCGGGCAACGGCGGACCCTGTACGGTCTTGCGACGCTCGAGCGGCCAGTGGTGCCAGCTGACGCAGCAATTGCCGTACGACTCGGTCTGTCCGTAGACATTGCAGATCTCATAGGCCCCCAGTTGTTCGGCGGCGGCGCCTACGTCCTGCGGCCCGCCGATCGTCAGCCCGGTGCGCAGGCTCGCGGTGCGCCGGCGATCGAACGACGGCTCATTGAGCATCGCCGCGGTCATGCCGGGCAGGGTGTAGATCGCATTGACCGCGTGCCGCTCGATGAGCTCGAGTGCGCCGGCCGGCTCGAAGCGCTCCTGCAACACCAGCGTGGCCCCGTGGGTGAAGGTGGCGCAGGCCGCATTGGCGCAGCCATACGACCAGAACAGCGGCAACGCCAGCAACACGCGCTCGCCCGGTTGCAAGCCCTGGCGTTCGCCGATGTTGAAGCCGTTCTCGATCAACGCGGCGTGGCACAGTGGAACCGCCTTCGGATAGGCTGTCGATCCCGAGGTATAGAGAATCACGGCCGGGTCGCTCACGCGCGCCCCGTCGCCGGGCGGCAGTGCAGCCTCGAGCGGCCGCGCGGCATTGATGAAGCGCTGGTAGTCCAGAGCGCCGCGAACCGGCGTGTCGCCGATCAGCACGATCAATGCCAGCAACGGGAAGCGCTCGGAACGCCATTGCCCCGGGCTCGCGTCGCGCAGGGCAGGAATGATCGACGCCAGGTCGTCAGCGAAACTCTGCGGGCCGAGGCGATCGAGTGCAAACAGCGCGCACACGCCGCTGTCCTCTAGCAGGAATTCCAGTTCCCTGGGCTTGGACCAGGTGCTGAACGGAACGACGGTCACGCCCAGCGCCGCGGCCGCGAACCACAGTTCGATCCATTCGATGCGGTTGCTGATCAATAGGCCAATGCGCTCGCCACGGCGAATGCCGCCGCGCTGCAGTGCGCCAGCGACGCGCTCGACGCGGGCGAGCAGATCGACGTAGGTCGCCTGCGCCTGGCCGCTGATCACGGCCACATGTTCGGGGTGGCGTTCAGCCTGCTCACGCAACAGGTCGAACAGGGTTCGGCTGTAGGGTGTTTGCATGATGTTTCCAGGCTTTCCGGCTGGCCACGGCGCCAAGCGGCGGGCCCTGCATGAGGGCCCGCTCGTTGACGATGATTGCCGTGGCGCCGGGGTTGTGCGTACTCAGCGCTTAGGCCAGGCCGCCGTGGTGGTCGCCAGCGAAGGCGGAAACACCGGCTTTGGTTCGCCGCCCTGCCACTGCAGAACCACGAGTCCCGCATCGGTGCGGCGGCCATTGGCTTCGAACTTCAGCTTCTTGCCAGGAAAGTACGCAGCGGCACCCTCGGCGCTGTTGATACTTCGCAGCGCCTCGGCGACCTTCTTCGGGTCAGCCGAACGGGCTTTTTCGATGGCGTCCTTGTAGATCTGGATGTCACCGTAGGTCGAGATGCTGTCCTGCGTCATCCACGGCTCCCCGGTCTTGGCACGGAAGGCGCGGATCAGTTCCTCATGGCCCTTGCCGCCCCAGTTGGCAATGGCCACCATCACGCCTTCCATCTGGTCCTTGCCGACTGCACTGAGCAGTTCGGGCGCACCCATGTGGCCGCCGTTGGTGAGGATCGGCAGACGTCCCTTGCCCAGGCCCATCTCGTTGAGTTTCTCGAGCACCAGCTTGGTGTCGGGGACGTTGGTCGTCAGTACCAGCAGCATGTCGGGGCGTGCGTTGCGCACCTTCTGGACCAGCGACGTCGCATCCGACAGTGGCGGCGTGAAGGTCTCGTCGACGACAAGCTTCAGGCCCAGTTTCTCGAATCCGCCCTCGCGCATCGGCTTGGTGAAGCTGACCGGCGAGGCCGTGTTGTCCATGATGATGCCGACCGTCTTGGGCGTCGGCGCATTGGCCAGCTTGGCCACTTCGAGCACCACCGGCAACGCGTCGGCCGACTGGACGCTCGCAGTGGGCGAGGTCTGGAAGACATACTTGTAGCCGCGGTTGGTGATCTGGTCCGAGTAGGACAGCGTCAGCCACGGGATCTCGGCGCGTTCGGTGATCTCGGTAGCCGCGAGCGTGAATGAACTGACGAATGCGCCGGTGCCACCCGTGAGGTCGGGGTTCGCCGAGATGATGCGCTGCATCGCGTTCTTGGCCTTTTCGGTGCTGTCGCCGGCGTCGCCAACGACCAGGCTCATCTTGGCGCCGCCCAGTGCCTTGATGCCGCCGGCCGCGTTGATCTGGTCCACTGCAAGCTGCGCGCCCTTCAGGTGCAGTTCGCCATTGCGCGCCCATGGACCCGACAAGGGCACCAGAACGGCGATCTTCACTTCGGCTGGATCCGCCGCGGCCGCCGGCCCTGCGGCCAAGGCGAGTGCACTGCTTGCCAGCAGTGCACTGATGGCGCGCCGTGTTGCGCCGTGTGTAATTTTGTTCATGGTCGTTGCCTTTGTTTCAGGTTGCAAAAAGTTCAGTTCCCCAGATATGCCTTCTTGACGCGTTCGTCTCGAAGCAATTCGTCGTGCCGGCCTTGCAGCACGATGCGGCCGGACTCCAGCACGTAGCCACGGCTGCAGTTTTCCAAGGCCTCGGCCGCCCGCTGCTCCACCAGCAGGATGGCGATGCCGCTGGTGCGGTGGATCTCGGCGATGCAATCAAAGATCTGGTCGACGATTGCGGGCGCCAGGCCCATCGAAGGTTCGTCGAGCATCAGCAGTCGGGGAATCGATGCCAGGCCCCGTCCAATGGCAAGCATCTGCTGCTCGCCGCCCGAGAGCGTGCCGGCAATCTGCTCACGCCTCTCGTGCAGGCGGGGAAACAGGGTGTAGACGAGTTCCTGCGTCTCCTTCCACTGGGCGCGGGCCGCAGCGGTCTGGGCGCCCATCTCGAGGTTCTCCAGCACCGTCATGCGCGGAAAGACCTGGCGGCCCTCCGGCACGTGGGCGATGCCCAGTGCCGGCCGCGCACTCGGTGCCACCGCACACAGATCGCGGCCGTCGTAGGCCATGCGGCCCGACTGCAGCGGCACCACGCCGGAAATGGCGCGAAACAGCGTGGTCTTGCCGGCGCCGTTGGGCCCGACGATGGCGACGAACTCGCCCGCGCCGACTTCGATGCTCGCACCGTCGAGAGCGCGCGAACCGCCGAAAGAGACATGAAGGTCTTCAAGCTTTAGCACGGGCCACCCACCTCTTGCCAAGATAGGCCTCGATCACGGCCGGGTTGTTGGTGACGCTGTGCGGCTCTCCATCTGCCAGCACCACGCCATGGTCAAGCACCAGCAGCCGGTCTGCCAGACGCACCATCGCCTGCATGGTGTGTTCGATGATCACCACGGTCACGCCGCCGCGACGGATATGTTCGATTGCGCCCAGCACGTGTTCGACTTCGCCTGCGCCGAGGCCGGCAAGGATTTCGTCGAGCAGCAGCAGTCGAGGTCCTGTAGCCAGGGCCCGCGCGAGTTCGAGCAGCCGCAGTTCGACCGTGGTGAGCACTGCGCCAACGCGGTCTTCGCGCCCCGCCAGTCCGACTGCGGTGATGGCCGCACGGGCACGCGCGTAGGCTGCGCTGTCGTGCGCTTCCCTGCAGAACGCGCCGACCACGACGTTGTCGAGGATCGAGAGGCGGGCAAACGGCCGCACGACCTGGAAGGTGCGTCCCATGCCGGCGTGGCAGACCGTGAAGGCCGGCTGGCCGACGAGCTCACGACCGTCGAGCGCCACCGAACCCGAGGCCGGTGTGATGAAGCCGTTCAGCGCGTTGAAGAGGGTCGTCTTGCCCGCGCCATTGGGGCCGATGATGCCGAGGATCTCCCCTTCACGCACCTCGAAGGCGACCTCGGAGAGTGCCTGCAGACCTCCGAAGCGCACGGACAATCCCTGCACCTTCAGCAATGTGCGGGCAGTATCCGACGTCTTGCCCGCATTGCGCTCGAATGCCGGCGCGTCAATGTCGGGCAACGCTGCGGCAGTCGCGCCGCGGCGCGCCTTGAGCCGCGCCTGAAACCAGGGGATTAGTCCGTCCGGTGCCAGCAGCACGATAAGAATGATTGCGACACCGAAGACTACGCCCTGGATGCCGGGCAGCGTGTCGCCCACCGTTGCATGCAGCACCTCGCCCAGCGGCACCAGCGCCAGCGCACCGACGACCGGACCGAACAGCATGGCCACGCCGCCGAACAGCGTGACGATGAGCGCCTGCGCCGAAACGTGCATCGAGAAGACAGCGCTCGGCGTGACGATCAACAGCACCACGGCATAGAGGCCGCCCGCTATGCCGGTGAGCGCCGCCGACAGCACCAGCGCACGCAGCTTCCAGCCGCGCGGATTGATGCCCACGCCCATGGCCGCCGGCTCGTTCTGCTTGATGGCGAGCAGTGACAGGCCGAAGCGCGAGCGCGCGATGCGCAGGTTGACCACCAAGGCCAGTACCAGCATCAGCACGGCCAGCAGCACATAGATGCGCTGGTCGTCGAACTGCATGTAGGCCGCGGGTGACTCGCGATGCATCGGCAAAGCGACTTCCTGGTAGCCCATCCACTCGAACAGGTAGAGCAGGGCCAAGGGGTAGGCCAGCATCGCCAGCGCAAAGTAATGTCCGCGCAGACGCAGCGTCGGCAGGCCCACCAGCAGTCCCGACACCGCCCCCACGCACCCGGCGAGCGGTATACCGAACCATGGACTGATGCCGAAGGTCGCCAGCAGGATGGCGACGGTGTAGGCACCCAGCCCGAAGAAGGCCGCGTGGCCGAACGACATCAGGCCGGAGTATCCCGAGAACAGGTTCCATGCCACGCCGACGGTGGCCCAGATCGGCACCAGGGTCAGGATCAACTGGTAGTAGCGGTCGTCGACCAGCCAGGCACCACCCAGATACAGCAGGGCGCCGATGCCGATGATCCAGGCCGAGGAGCTCACGCCGCCCAGGCCGGAGCGTTGGGGGGCGGCTGGGGACTGCTGCGCGCGAGCCTGTGCCACGGCAGCAGGGGTGTTGGGGCTAGACACGCTCGACACTCTTTCCGAACAGTCCCTGCGGGCGAATGAGGATCACCAGCAGGAAGATCACGAACACCGCCGTGTTCTGCAACTGCTGGGGCAGCACCAGCGTGGACAGTTGCTGGATCAGTCCGATCACCAAGCCGCCGATGAAGGCGCCGCTGACGCTGCCCATGCCGCCGAGCACGACCCCGGCGTACATCACCATCACGAACTCGATCCCCGTGTAGGGTTGGAAGGGCAGGTAAGTGGCGACCAGTCCTCCGGCGATACCGGTGACTGCCGCGCCGACGCCGAACGCGAGGCGGTACGCCCGGTCGACGTCGATGCCCATGTAGGTGGCGGCTTCGGGATTGTCGGACGCCGCGCGCAGGATCTTGCCGTGGCGGGTGCGCGCGATGAATAGTGCGGTGGCGATCGCGACCAGCACCGCGATGACCGCGCCCACGGTGCGCGCCTGGTTCAGAAATACCATTACCTCGCCACTGCCGAACGGTCCCAACACCCAGGCGTTCGATGACATCGGCGTGCGCAGCGTCTGCGGCGTCGAGCCAAAGACCAGCAATGCGCCATTGGACAGAATCAGCGAGACGCCGAGGGTGAGCGTGAGCTGGGGGTTGTGGCCTTCGCTCTGCATGCCGACCGCGCGCATGCCGCTCACATGTCGCAGCAGCACCTCGTACAGGCCCATGCCAAGCACAAACACCAGTGCGCCGCCGAGCACCGCTGAGACCACCGGTCCGGCGTAGGGGCCGAGAAGCGCGCCCAGGCCGAGCGGCGCAAACATGAAGAGGCTGGCGTACATGCCGGCCACCAGCAATTCGCCCTGCGCGAAGTTGATGACGCGCATGACGCTGAAGATCAGCGCGAGGCCGACGCACATCAGTCCGTACAGCGCGCCCACCGCAATGCCGGCGTACAAGGCCTGCAGAATGTTTTCGATGAGTACCGACATGGCTCTACCGCGCGCCCTGGTTCATCCGCACGACCGTGCGACCCGCCACGCCTCCCTGCTCCATCCGCCGATGGACTTCGGGCAGATCGCCAAGGCCGCAAACCTCGGAGATCACCGGGCTGACAGCACCGCGCGCGATCAGATAGAGCGTGTCCTCGAGTTGCGCACGGCTGGTGCTGTGCACCGAGACCATCGACTGGTTTTTCAGGAACAGCTGCGCAGGGTTGAACGGCACGAAGGTTCCGTCAAGCTGCCCGACCATGACCCAGCGCCCGTTGATCGCCAGGCTGCGCCGCGTGGCATCGAACTGCGGCGTTCCGACGTTGTCGATGACGACGTCGACTCCCCGTCCATCCGTCAACGCGCGAATGCGTGCGGAAAAGTCTTCGTCGCGCGCCGATACCAGCACGTGGTGCGCGCCGAGTCGGCTGAGCAGCCCGGCCTTGTCGGCCGAGGTCGTCTGGGCGATCACCAGGGCGCCTGCCGAACGCGCGAGCTGCAGCGCGTGCACACCCAGACCGCCGCCAGCACCCGTGACCAGCACGCACTCACCCAGGCGCACTTTGCCTGCATCACGCACGGCGTTGAGAGAGGTGCCAATCGCGCAAGCAGCGATCGCAGCCTGCTCGTCGGACACGCCCTCGGGCACGATTGCCACGTTGTCCTCCTCGACCGCAACGAACTCCGCGTAGCCGCCCCGCATGCCATGCTGGCCCAGGAAGCGGCGTTGCTCGCACAGCGTCTCGTGTCCGCTGCGGCACAGCCTGCAGTGGCCGCACACATGGAAGCGCTGGGTGGTGGCGACGCGCTCACCGACCTGTACGCGCGTCACCTCGGCGCCGGCGGCGACGACCGTGCCGCAGATCTCGTGGCCGGGAATCAGCGGCAGTTCGACCGCGCGCCGATAGGTGCCATTGCGGGTGACGATGTCCAGTGTGCAGATGCCGCATGTCGCGATCTCGATGAGCACCTCATGTGCCTGCGGCTGGGGACGCATGATGTCCTCGATCCGCAGGACGTCGGTCCCACCTGTTTCCTTGACAACGACGGCGTGCATCTCGGCTTGTCTCCTGATCCCGACCCGCCAAGCCGCATCGATTGCGAAGGGAGTCGTGGTGTTTGATGACGGCGATCTTAGGCGTCGAGGCTGGCTGCGGCCAGCGACTTATTTTTGTATGTATCGATCACCTGTGCAGGGGGTCGACTCTGCGCTCGATAGGGGTTTCTTGCACCGCAAGGGCCGGCCTTTCGCGAGAGAAAGCGGCGATGGCTTCAGTCGTCAAGTGTCCTGACATGGCGGTTCGTTGAACAAATGCAGAACAAATCAGTTCTTCGACCGAACCCTCCCGAGAACACCCGCAGCCGAGGCGCCGGGCTGCGCGGTGACGGCTATGGCGCGCGCGGATCGCGGCAGCCAAAGCGATGGACGATGACCTGATTTTTGGGCGAAACCCTGGCCTGGATCGATGCCGGCTGCCCCGCCATGAAGGAGAGAACCACGATGCTGACGATTGAAAAGATGCTGGTGTTGCGAACTGTGGACGTATTCGCGGCGGTGCGCGAAGAGTACCTGGAAAGCGTCGCAGCGTCGTCCACTGAAGTCAGGCTGGCGGCAGGCGAGGCCTTGTTCGCAGAAGGCGACTTCGGCACCTCGTTATTTGTGATCGTATCGGGCAGGATGGAGGTTGTAGCCGGCGGCAGACGCCTGGCCGAAATGGGTGAGCGCGATGTGGTGGGTGAGATGGCCGCGCTCGACCCCGAGCCACGTTCGGCCACCGTTTCGGCATTGGAGGACTGCCTGTTGCTCAGGCTCACCAATGAAGACCTCGACCTGCTCATGCGTGACGATGTCGAGGTGGCCCGCGGCATCATCCAGACGCTATGCCGGCGATTGCGCAGCAGGCATCTTGCGCCGTCGCCCGGCAGCCGTGCCGCCAAACAGAGCTGACGACGCTGATCGGGCGAAAACCGACCCTATGCAGAACCTTTAGCGGCGCCGGCGGTGACCATGCGGGCTGACAGGCATCAGTGCGCCAGAAACTCGGCCGGAACCGGAGCAAGCTCGCCCTCGGCACCCGGCTGCTTCCACAAGAAGCGCAGGGTCCAGGTGACCCTGCGCTCGAAGAAGTCGATGCCAAGCGGATACCAGCCGGGCTTTGCCACCTCCATAGTGGCGAGTTCGGAGAACTGGTCGTCGTGCACGCCGGGGTCCTCGACGATCATGTTGCCGTCAATCTTCAGGCGCACGCCGTCGTTCGATTCGAACGCAAACTTGTAGGCGCCAGCCTTGGCAAGATGGATGAACCCCGTGATCCTGGCCAGCACACCGTCGTCCGATTTGCTGGTCAGAACCTTGCTGTAGCCGCCATTGAAGTCCAGCATCGCCAGCGGCGCGCCCGGCTCGCATTTGGTGTACTTTTCGGTCTCGGCGATTTCGTCGACGTGCCGGATGAACTTGTACATGTAACAGACCGCCAGCCCCGGCTTTCGCTCGGCGCTGGCTGCTGCCACTTGCGCTTGACCGCTGGGTGTCCAGGTCAAGAGCCCGAAACCTGCCAATAGGGCACAGGCCCAGAATGTCTTCACGTTTCGCATACTTCCCCCCGGGGCGATTGCCCTGCTGATTGTCACCATCCCAGCGCGCCATCCGCTCCAGTCGACAGCGGCCCGAGGGAGCCGAAGCTGCTGAACCTGCACGGACGACAGAACCTCACTTGAACCAGAGCACTGGCTTGCATGGGCGTATCGGTCGTCGCCTCAGGCCGCGGCGGCATACGACGGAGCCGTTGCTTCAGGATAGTTCATGTGCCGACTATGTTTCGACCAGCGGTGCCGAGCATCAGTGAATACCCTGCACGATGCGGCGCGCGCGGCCGCAAGGGAGCAGGCCATCAGGGCGCCACATTGCATTCGCGGCGCAACAGCGCCAGAGCATCCTGCGCGGCGAATGGCTTGTCACTGCGCAACAAAATCTCAGCCTCGTTGGCAAATTCGTTCCACAAATGGGTGTAGTCGCCCTGCAGATCAGGCGGTGCATGGTGCCGGATAAATTGGCGAGGCAGTTCGCCGTCGAGTCCGGACTTTCGCACTTTGCGGATCAGGCCTGCAGCCGTTGTTTTCGTCAGCAAGGTCGTGTGGCTGCTGCCCGCTGCGATGCGCAGAAAAAGTGTCAGCAGGGAACTGTCGTCAAGGTGTCCGCCGGTCGCCTTGTCCCAGACGGCGGAATTCCTGCGTTCGAAATCGTCGACCTCGGCCAGCGCATCCTCGCACCAGAAATAGCGCCCGACGAAGGCAGGAGTCTGTGCCAACAGCCGGCGGATGGGCAAGGCGGGATCGAGCAGTTTTGGCAGATCGACCATGACGCTCTGGCGCACGACCTGGACCACTTCCAGGAATTGCCCGGGCAGGTCGCTTGGCAGGTTGATGGCGGGGAGGCCCGAGTCGGTCGCAGATTGCAGCGGGTACTTCCTGCGCAGCGCCAGTATCCATTTTTCGAAGGTCGGCCAGTCGGGCATCGTGCTGCGTTTGCCGACCTGCGCAAGTAGCGCCGTGCGAATGATCGCCTCTGCGTCCACACCGGCTTCGGCCAGTTCGCTCTCTTCCAGGCCCAGCTGCGTCGCCATCCAGCTGGCTGCGTCGACGAGCAGCGCGGCGTGCGTGCGCCGGGTCTTCTCGGCCCGGTAGTCGGCCAGGCTGCGCAGCGACCACTTGGCCAGCAGCGGGATATGTTCGTCGTGAAATCCTGCGCGCTCCTGCATGCCGAAGTGGCTGTTCTGCGGCATGGCAATCAGGGCCTTGAGCATGTCCGAGCCGCCCTTGGAGCGCGACAGCAGGGAGTGGTCGCGCAGGGCATGCGCCGCCAGCATCAGGTCGCCGTCGGTGCTGTCCTCCAGGTACAGGCTGACCAGGTTGACCATGCGTTGCTTCGCCAGCTCGAGGTCGGGGCGCAGGAATTCGGTGCCGAAATAGCGGGCAATCTGCACCATGCCCTTGGGAGCCTCCTGGCACATACCGGCCAGGCGTTCTGGCGGCAGGATGCCGTGCTGCACGCCGTGCTGCAGCGCTTTTTCGAAAAACGGGCGGCGGTCGAACAGCGCGAGGGACTGGCGCGCGGATTCAGGAGGCAGACTCGGCATGGCGATGGGTGCAGCAAACGGCGTGACGATGCGTCGCGATGCGTCGGTGCTCAGATGGCGGACTCTTCTTCGTCGTCGCGTGCTGCCGGCGTGGCTTGTCCGCGATCGGTATCGCCGGTTTCGATCTTGCCGTCGTCCTCGGGCAGTTCCTCTTCCTGTTCCAGTCCCAGGTCATGGGCCCTGGCCTTGGCGCGCATCACCAGCAGCATCTCGATGAACAGGTCGGGGCATTCGTAGCGCAGCAGCCAGGCCAGTTCCATCCAGTCCTGGTCGGCGATCTCGTCGCGTTCGACCCTTGGCTTGGCGTACGCCGACGAAAACAGCGCCTGCTCGGACAACATCTCGCCGTCCTCCTCTGCTGTGTCGAAGCTGCCGGTGCGCGCGAATGCCTCGATGCGACTCCACTTGTCTGCGAAATAGTTGGCCACCGCCTCGCTGCCGCCGTCCAGAATCGCAATTGCTTCGAGAAACTCGATCGGGTCGGCCTCGTCGCGGAAGACGACCGAGTTGACCATGCCCCGCAGGTGGGTGTGGTTGAGGTCCTTGTACTGCTTTTCGATCACCATCGCACGGGCAAACTGACTCGGCGTCACCAGCATATTGATGATCGACCCCTTGGATTGGTCGTATTCACGGATCACCGCAAGGATGTCTTTTGGAGCGAGTTGCTCCATGACCACCACCAGCGCGCCGTCACCGTCGGTGTCGGCGAGTTCCGTCAGGGCCGACTCGGCGCCAGAGATGTCGCCGGCCGCAATCAGGCTGCGGGTTTTTTCGATCAGGGCGAGGTGGTTCATGGTGCGGCCTTGGTGCGGGCGTTGTAGTTCAAATCAGTTCGGCTCAGTCTTTGCGGTCGAAGCCTTGCTCGGCCATCCAGTCGGCGCCGGCTTCCTCACGGTTCTGTGCGTCGGTGCCCGTGTCGTCGTCTGCAGAAAGGTAGGCCTGGTCGTCGGACTGATGCGCGCCATCGATGCCGTCATGGGCGTCTTGGTCATCGGCGCGTTTGGCCGATGACGTGCCCGACGACATGGCGATCATGTACTCGGACGCCGCGGCCACCGTCATGAACCAGTCGCCGGCAGTTTGTGCGCGGATGGTTCGCACCATGGCATGGGCCCACGGTGCGATGGTGATGGCGTCGGCAAAGCTGTCCCAATCCGGCAGGTCTTCCGGTTCGCTGCCCAGCATCTGATGCATGGCCATGGGTTCCGTGAAGGTAAACGCCTTGTGAAACACCACCGCCACCATCTCGGGACTGAGCTCCAGCATGTGTACCAGGAAGTCCAGTTCCCCGCGTCTGTGCTCAAGTCGCTGTTGCAGAACGAACACCCCGTCGGAGTCGTGGCTCATGTCCTCGAGCTCGGCTGTGTATGCCGAGCGCAGATTCTGGAAGAAAGGTGAGATGTGCATGCAGGTGGTCTCAGATCAGGCGGTTGAAATAGGTCGTCCAGATTTCGCCAGCGGTTTCCAGCGGGTTGTCCAACAGGTTGCGCTTGCGGTTGCCGTCGTAGGCGGCGCGACGCGCGTCGTCAGACAGGGTTTCGTATGCCTCCTGCACGGCGCGAAAGCGCGCAGCGGCACCGGCCGCAGAGCTTCGGTCCGGGTGGTGCAGCGCCGCCTGCTGGCGAAACGCTTTTTTGATGTCGGCAAGAGTGGCCGCGCTGCTGACACCCAGCGCGGCGTAGTGGTCTTTCAAACGGGACTTTCTGTAGCCTCAAACAAAGCCGAACGCCTTGATGGCGGGCGGCCGCCTGTGTACGGACGGCTTGTCGTTGGTGTCGCTGCTCTGGCTCGGCAGCGCAAATCTTGGGGAGAGTCGGATTATATTCCTTTGGTATCAATTACTTAGCGCGGTCGCGGGGTTCAGGCCCTTGCCTGCAAGCGGGCGTTTGCCCGGCCCCAGCTACCATGCCCACTCCCGACTGGTTTCAGTCCCTCTTCCAGGAATCTTCATGACCATCTCCATGTACCAGGCCAGCGCGCCGCGTTTCGTCAGTATCCTCGGCAATTTGTCGAACATCCTGGACAAGGCGCAGGCCCATATCGACGCCAGGAAGATCAGCGATGCCATATTGCTGGAATTGCGCGTGTTCCCCGACATGTTTGCGTTCGGCCGCCAGGTGCAGATCGCCTGCGACACGGCTGCGGGCGTGGTCGCGCGCCTGAGCGGGCAGGAGATTCCCGCCTTCGACAACAGCGAGAAGACGCTGGCTGAACTCAAGGAGCGGATTGCCAAGACGATTGCCTTCATCCAGTCGGTGCCTGCCGAGCAGATCGACGGCTCGGAAGACAAGGCCATCGTGACCAAACGCGGCGACAAGGAGACGCACTACAAGGGCATGCAATTCCTGCTCGGCCACGCAATTCCGAACTTCTACTTTCACGTCTCGACCGGCTACAACATCCTGCGCCACAACGGCGTCGAAATCGGCAAGCGCGATTTTCTCGGCAATCCCTGAGCGACGCTTGGCTGGCGACCGATCGCTGGGTGGATGACGATCGGTCGGCCAGTGTGAATTTCTGCCGCAGCCATTTTTGATACGCGTTGATCAGGCCCTGACAGTGATCTGCGACCGGCGCATCGTCGGCGCCGTTTGATTGTTCGAAACCGGCCAAGTCGCCAGGCACTGGCGTCAAGCCGGCCGCGCGAACCCGGACTCCGCCCACGCCAGTGCGCTGCGCGCGTTCAGTTTGAATGCCGGCGCGACGGTCGCGCGCCCCAGCTCTTCGCCGAATTCATCCTCGGCGACCAGTGATGCCGTGGCGCCGTCTTCGTCGGGCACGATGGCCAGGGCGACCCGAATGCGGCGCCCCTGGGCTGTTGTCACGGTGACATTGCGATTGAGTTGCGCGTGCAGCTGCTGCTCGTGCCGGCGCAGCACCTCATTCGCGGTCTTGACCAGCGTTTGGAAGGCAGAAACATCCAGTGGCTTGGGATTCTTCTTGTCGCGCCCCATGGTCCATGGCCCAACCAGCGCAGGCTCCGATTCGCCGTGCAGCATCATGGCAACAGCCCAGCCGTCATCGTCTTCGTTCTTGATGACACGCGCGGTCCAGCGCTCGTCACTCCAGATGCGGTCTTGATGGATGGGCTCGGGGGCGTTGTCGGTCATTGGGTTCTATCTGTGGTCAACAGAGTCATGTTGGACTTCGTTTCAAGGCCGGGACAAAGTCCGGAACGGAATGCCTGGTTGAATCGCCCCGGGTCTGCCAGTCAGGCCGGATTCGCACGACTCGCCTGTGCAGCCAGCCGATTGCCGGTTTTTGCCAGCCGCAGACATCCTGCGTTGCCGGCTCAGATGCGCGCCAGCGCCTGCTCCAGATCGGCGATCAGGTCGGTGGCGTTTTCAATGCCCGCCGAATAGCGGATCAAGCTCTCGGGGATGCCGGCGTTGGCGCGTTCCTCGGCACTGAGTTCGACGTGGCTGGTGGTGCGCGGCGGCCCTACCAGCGTGCCGACCGATCCCAGGCTGGCAGCCTTGTGGGCCAGGCGCAGATGCTCGAGCACGACGACGACGTTGTCGAATCCGCCCTTGAGCGAAAAACTCAGCATGCCGCCGAAACCGCGCATCTGCCTGCGCGCAATCGCATGGTTCGGGTGGTCCGCCAGCCCGGGGTAGAAAACCTGGTCGACCTTGGCGTGCGCGGCCAGGTAACTGGCGACCGCCATGCCGTTGTCGTTGTGCCGCTGCATACGCAACTCGAGTGTCTTCATGCCTCGCAAGATCATGTAGGCCGGCTGCGCATGCAGACTCGCCCCGGTGATCTCGCGATAGTGGTAGATGCGATCGACCAGATCCTTGCGGCCAACCACCAGGCCGCCCATCGCATCGGAATGGCCATTGAGGTACTTGGTCGCGCTGTAGACGACCAGGTCCGCGCCCAGGGCCAGCGGGCGCTGGTTGATCGGCGTTGCAAACGTGTTGTCGACGACCACGATCGCGCCCACCGCATGGGCCGCGCTGGACAAGCGCTCGATATCGATGATCTTGAGCGTCGGGTTGGTCGGCGTCTCCAGGTACAACACCGTGCAGCCCTTGGCCACCTCGCGCTCGATGGCGGCGAAATCGCTGGTGTCGCACAGGCTGACCGCAACCTGCATGCGCGGCAGGAATTCGTTGAATACCTTGTTCGAGCCGCCATAGGTGTCCTTGATCGACACCACGCGGTCGCCCGCCTGCAGCAGCGCAAACAACGTATTGCTGATGGCCGCCATGCCGGTCGAAAAACTGGTCGCCTCCTCACCGCCGTCGAGCGCGCGGATCTTCTCTTCGAGCGGCCGCACCGTCGGATTGGTATTGCGCGAATAGATGTGCCCGGGTTTCTTGCCCAGCGCGACATCGAACCAGTCGTCCATCGCCTCGAAGCCGAAGGTCACCGCGTTGAACACCGGCGTGACGATCGCACCTTCGCTGAACAGTTTCTCTTCGCCGGCCCAAACGGACGCGGTGCCCTGGCGCGTGGTGTGATCCATGGTGTTGTGTTTCCTTGTTGTGCGCGCGCCGATGTCAGCGCCGGATGGGGACATTCCGCCAACGGCCAAATGCGCTAACGACTTGCTGGCGCATGGCCGGGGGATGCATTTCGACTCTATCACCGCCCGTCAACAGTCCATGAATCGCCCCGGATTTTGACGTAGCACTAAGCTTTGAGAAGATGGCGCCATGACGGATTCAGTCAAGATTCTCCCCGAGGTGCGCGAACACGCTGTGCGGATGGCGATGGCGCATTGCGTGGAGCACCGGGCGCTGTGAGCCGCCACTGAATTGACTGCGCTCAGGATTGGGTGCGTTCCCCAAGCCTTGAATGAATAGTTGCGCCGGTCAAAGCCCAAATCGGACGCAAGCGCCCGTGGGTTCGGCTGATGTCCGGTTTTCCTTCACCCGGCTGTCAGCCCGTGGCGCCTACTGCCGTTGCGTGTTCACCATCTCGTTGTTCTTTCGAACCTCTGGCGGCCATTGCGCCTTGATCCACGAAAGCACCGCGATGATCTGCGCGTCACTGAGAACGTCGCCATAGATGGGCATCGTGGTCTTGTAGGTGTTGTCCCTGATTACGTGGGCAATCCCCAGTTTGGTGATTCGAAACAGGGTTTCGTCGTCGTGGTGCCCGGTGTGGCCGCTGGCGTCGTGCGGTGGCGCGGGCAGCAAACCATCGGAGCCTCGAGATCGCCAGTCGGGTTGCCCTTGAAGTTTCGCGCCATGGCATGACGCACAGCGCATTTCGTAGATCGTGGCGCCAGCTGCTACGACACTGACGTCATCCGGTCGCAACTGATAGGGACCTTGCTGGGCGTCGGACGGTCTGAACATGAAGGCCGTTGCAGCTGCGATAGCCACTGACAAAGCCAGTGTCAAAGCAATCGTGTGGATCTTCATGCGCTATAGGTTGCCTTCCAGAACACGCGGGTTGTGATCGGCATTGTTCATGAATATGCCACAAAGACGCGCGCTGCGAAGCACGCGAAGGTGTCGTTCGTGCGATGCAGCCGAAGCGTTGCAGAAACGAGCGCCAAGCAGAAGTGGCCGGTAGACAGGAAAAACGCACTTGCCGATTGCTAGTAAGTGCCTGATTCGACTGCGGCATGTGGCTCCCCGACCCGGGCTCGAACCAGTGACTTGCGGGTCATTTGAGCAGACCTGATCAAGCTGGTTCCTGCAGCAACACATGCTCGTCCAAGACGGCCACAACCGCATCATTTGAGCGGCTGCAGGTGTGTCCCCCCCCAAGTTGGGGATGCGCGTCGCCGCCACAATGTGCGCCAATTCTGCTACGCTAGGTCAAATGCATGCAGTGACTGGTGCATGAAGCCGTGGGCTGTCAAACATCGAGCGGAGGTCTCATGTTGAATCAAGCTGTCAGGTCAAAGGCGCCAGCGACCGTGGGGATGGATCCAGGCATTGGAATTTCCCATGGGTCCAACCAGCGCGTCGCTCCTCCAGTCGGCCGGGAGGCCTCAGGCTTTACAGTTGATCCGCTGTTGAGTCGGCGTGTGTTGATCGCCGACGACCATGCGCTCTTGCGTGTCGGTCTGCAGGCGCTGCTGAGTGCCGAGCACGCCGATGTCGAGATCGACGAAGCGTCTTGTCTGCAAGATGCACTTGAGGTCTACCGGGACCATCCGGATATTGGCCTCGTACTGCTCGACCTGAACATGAGCGATTGCCGCGGCTTGCAGGGTTTGCGGCAGTTCAAGGAACGGTTTCCCGAAGCCCGGGTTGCCGTGTTCAGCGCTACGCAGGACGAATTTGTCATCCAGCAGGCGCAGGCCTTGGGCGCGGTGGCCTATATTGCCAAGTCGTATCAGCCGGCCGTTGTGTCACAAATGATCCTGGCGCTGCTGCGCAGCGAGTCAGCCGGCGGTATGGCGGGTTTTCCCGGCCTGACGCGCTCGGCCAGCTACGACCTGGTGGCTGAGCTTGGGCCGCGGCAACTCGAGATTCTCGACCTCGTGCTCTTCGGCTGCACCAATCAGGAGATCAGCACCGCGACCAATCTGTCGCTGGGCACGGTCAAGAATTATGTGTCGGTCATCCTGCTGGCGCTCGACGTGAAGTCGCGCTCGCATCTGATCAGCCTGTTCCGCTAAGGGTGTGGATCGGGCACATGTCCTGATCCGAGCCGAAAGGCCTGGCGACGCCAACGCCGGTTCCGCTCCCGGAGGCGGTGTGCGGCATGATGGTGAGACGCTGTTTGCGGAACTTACCGGGTATGGCTTCATCGCGAGCCTGGCCTGCGCCGGCGCGGCAGCGGTTTTGGCCCTCAGCGGCACGATCGATGGCCTTGTCGCGTACGACCGCACTGCCAGCATTGCGCTACTGGCATCGGTCGTCGTCGCCAGCTTGCACGTCAAGCTGGGCTGGCCCGTCATGCCTGCGGCAGGGTTCGACTCGCACCGCGCAATCTGGCGTCATCGTGCCTTGCTCTTTGCCTTGGGTCTGTGTTGTGCAATGACAAGCCAGGCGTGGGCGCAGGCAAGCGCACCGGCCAGCACCGCATGCGTCGGCGCGCTGATGTTGATCGGCGGTTTTGGCGCCTCGTCGGCGGCCGCAGACCGGTTTTCGTTGCTGCTGTGGGTTGGCGCGGCACTGGCGTTACCGACGGCACTCGGCGCAGCTGCGCCATCAGAACATGGCCGTGACGCGGCTTGGCTACTGTTCGTCTGCATGATCGTGATCCTCTGCCTGGCGGGCCGCGTGCGCCGCCTGGTCATGCGCGCCGGGCGCGTTCGGCAAGAAAACGATCAGCTTGTCGCCCAACTGCGACACCACGTGGCGCTGGTCGAGGCCACCGACAACGAGAAGACGCGCTTTCTTGGCGCCGCCAGCCACGATTTGCGTCAGCCCATGCATGCGCTCGGCTTGTTCGCTGCGGCCCTGGAGAAGGCGTTGCGCGGTGATGTCCATCATGCCAAGGTCATCAGCATGACGCGCGCGGTCGATGCACTGGAGGACTCCTTCAGCGCCATGCTCGACGTCTCCAAGCTGGACGCCGGCATCGTGCGGCCCAACGTCCAGACCTTTCCGATCCGCGATGTCTTTCGCCGGCTGCACATGCAATGCGCCGGTCTGGCCGAAGAAAAGGGACTGTCGTTGCGCTTCAATGCGGGAGGCAAGCTGGTGACAAGCGACCCGCAGTTGCTGGAGCGCATCCTTGCCAATCTGGTGCACAACGCGATCCGCTATACCAGCGAGGGTGGTGTGATTGCGGTGGCGCGCACGCGGCACGATCGCACCAGCCTGGAGGTGTGGGACACCGGCGTCGGCATCTCCGGCGACCAACTGCCGCACATCTTCAAGGAGTTCTATCAGGTCGAGAACCAGGGTCGCGATCGCAGCAAGGGCCTGGGCATGGGCCTGTCGATCGTCAAGCGCCTCATCTTCCTGCTCGGCTACGAACTCGAGGTGGCATCCGTGCCGGGGCGCGGCACGGTGTTTCGCGTGCTGCTGCCGCCGACGCAACTGGAAGAAATGCCGAGCATGGTTTTGGGCGCCGACACCATTCCATCGCCCCAGGATGGGGGCCGTGTCGTGCTCGTCATCGACGACGAGGCGGCAGTGCGCGCCGGCATGAACGAACTGCTGCAAGGCTGGGGCTGCACCGTGCTGCTGGCCGGCACGATCGACGAGGCCCGCGTTGCAGTGCACCGCCACAACGGCGTGATCGACGTCGTCGTCTCGGATTTGCGCCTGGCCAACAGCGAGGACGGACTGCATGCCATCGACGAAGTGCGTCGAACCTATGGTGCGCCGTTGCCGGTCATTCTCATCACTGGCGACACGTCGCCGGACGAGGTCAAGCGCGCGCATGCAGGTGGCCACCCGGTGCTGTTCAAGCCGGTTCGTGCACGCGACCTGTTCGCAGCCTTGCGCAACACCGTTTAGGGATGGGTGCCGGCCACACCGGCCGCGAAGTGACTTTCGGCTGATGCGGGCACTGGCAGTGCTTCCTAGAGTAACCGTCACCGCTACATCAAACCTGCGCAATGTCCGTGCTTTCCGTCGAAGA
>JBBKVW010000262.1:0-3619 GCA_037968655.1 Burkholderiaceae bacterium | reverse complement strand
GCCGGAACTTTGGCCAAGGGGATGGGAAAGAGTTCTCGCCCGTGTCCCAGCACCTTCTCGTACAGGAAACGCGCCGCGCAGGCCAAAGCGTGGCGGGGCATCGTTGCCTGCCGCACAGCCGCCCTGGGCGGCCAGCAACTGGCCTGCGATGCCTGCGGCCACAGCCACTGGCAGTACCACTCGTGCCTTATGGTGAGTGTTCTGTTACGGGGAGTGCGGTGGTCGGAAAGGGCGTCGAACCTGAATCGCACGCCTCCTTGACTCCCCATTTAGGATTTGGCCTTCAGCATCGCGATCAGTCGATCCGGTGGCCTGAACTTGCCCTTGCGAAGGTTCGGCGGGACTACTGACTCGATGGCCTCCAACTTCTGGCTGGGGTCGGCTCGAACGTAGATCTCGGTGGTGGCCAGGGTGCTGTGGCCCAACCATAAAGACACCTTGCGTATGTCTTGCGTCGCCTGGAGGACGATCATTGCGCAGGTGTGCCGCAGGACATGTGGTGATGTCTGCTTACTCGTTAACGAGGGACATCGACGACTCGCTGTTTCGGCATGGCGCCGAAGAACGTACGCGACTCCCCAGCGACTGAATGGCCCACCTCGAGCGTTGACGAACACCTCTGGCGTGGACACGCTGCCGCGCACGGCCAACCAGGCGCGCAATGCCGATGCGGTTGGCTTCCACAGGGGCAACGCTCTCTCTCGACGGCCCTTGCCAAGTACGCGGATACTCATGCTCTGCGCAGCCACGTCCGCGGTGCACAATCCTGTCAATTCCGACACGCGCAGCCCAGCGCAGACCGCAAGATGGAGCATGGCCCGATCTCGGATTCCTTCGCGGGTGGTCGGATCCGGCGCGTCGAGCAAAGCTTGAAGCTCTTCCTTGTCAAGATGGGCGACCAGCCGCGTGTCAGTCTTCTTGAAGGGGATCGCGAGAACACGGCGAATCTGGTCGAGCGCGGCGGGTTCGCGATGCTGCAGAAAGCGGAAGAAGGATCGGATTGCAGCCAAGCGGGTGTTGCGGGTTTGCGCTGAGTTGCGACGTGCCGTCTCCAATTGTTCAAGAAAGGCGCTGATCAATGTCGCGTCCAATTGCTCCAACATCAGGGCCGACGGCGCGGCCTTGAGCTTGTGCGCAGCAAACTCGAACAACGACTGGAAACTGTAGGCGTATGAATCACAGGTGTGCTGGCTGGCACCCCGGTGGCGAGCCAGGTGCTCGCGCAGGAAGGCCTCGATGTGCGGTGCGATGGAGCTCATGACTGCCCTCCGCGCAGGAAGACCTCGCCAGCAGCGGCGATGTCGGCCAACAGTTCTGGCGTGGATTCCAAGTACCAGTAGGTCGAATCGATGTTGACGTGGCCGAGGTAGGTCGCCAATGCCAGCATGTGCTGTCCGATCCGTTGACGACCAGCGGGACTGGACTCCAGCGCCCTCACGGCAAACGTGTGCCTCAGCTCATGAATCCGGGGTCTATGCCCGCGTGATGGCAGTACATCCGCTGACTTCAGCAATGTTCCGAAGACTCGATACACAGTGCCGTAGTGGAGCCGCTGGCCGTTATCGCCAATGAAGACATGGTTGCCAGCGGCGTGTCCTCCTTGACGCTGCGTCAGGTATCGCTCCATCCCCGCCGCGGCAGTCTCATGCAGCGGCACCAAGCGGGTCTTCTGAAACTTGGTCTTGCGGATCAGCAGCCCATCCGGAGTAACGTCTGAGACAAGCAAGTGCAAAGCTTCAGAGATTCGCAGGCCGGTTGCGGCCAGCAGGCTGATCAAGGTCGCATAGGTCTGGGGCCGCAATGCGTCAGGTGAAGACATCTTCTTGGCGGCAATGATCAGGCGCTCGATCTCTTCCGGCGAATAGATATGAGGAATGCGGCGGGTCTTCCTATGGCCGAAGTGATTGGGCTGTGGCAATTCGTGCTGAGGATCTTCCAGACGAACGTGTTGGGCAAAATCGCAGACTGTTTGGTATCGGGTGTGTCGTTGAGCCGGCGACATGGCCTGACTGGCCCAATCGATGACGGTTGCCGTGCTGATGTGCTGTTGCTGGCGATCGGCGGCGAACTTCGCATAGCTGCGCAGCAGGTACTCTGCGTTGCTCAAGACATAACCGGCACTGCGCCGCAAAGCCAAATATCTATCAACGGCGGCGATCATGAGTTCACTCCCGGCCACGGCCGAGCGACGCTTCGAAGCAAGGCAACATCAACCTTGGCGTAGTAGGCGGTCATATCGATACTGCGGTGGCGAAGGACCAGTCCGATTTGATCGAGGGGAACACCGTGACGCAACATCTCGGTGGCAGCCGTGTGACGCAGCAGGTGGGCGCCCTTGACGGGGGTGTCGATGCCGGCACGCCGCAGGGCATGCTTGACCACGGATGAAACGCCGTCGCCAGAGGCAAAGGGTGCGCATGGAGCGATGCTGCGAAGGAATACGCGATCCGCAGCGTCGAGCCTGGGTCGACAGTCAAGATAGCGAAGCAGCGAGTCGCCGACGTCTTGAGGCAACGGCAGTCGCACCTGGTATCGCCCTTTGCCCGTTACCTGCAAAGTGCCATTGCGCCAGTCGATGTCGGTGAGACGAAGTTGAGCTACATCGCCTGCGCGCAAACCTAGCCGCGACAACAACAGCAGGATTGCACGGTCGCGCAGACGTCCCGGAGCCTGTCCATCACAGGCCGCGATGACGCGGGCCAGTTCATCCTCAGAAAGACAGCGCGGCAACCTGGCCAGGCGCCAACTTGCGATGGTGGGAATGGCGAGTGCAAGGTCGCCGCAGGATGCGCCCGTAAAACTGAGATAGCGAAGGAACGCACGCAGCGAAGTGATCAGCTTCTGGGTGGTAGGAGCACCGCACTTGGCGGCGCGGCCGAGCAGGAAGTCTCGTACTGCCAGCGCATTCCAGCTGCCGACATCCGCGCCGAGTTCGCCGATCAATTCGGTGGCACCCCGGGCGTACTGCTGAAGGGTCGGGGCGCTTGCTCCACGGTGCACTCGAAGCCAGTCCCGAAACGCAACGACAGACGCTGGCTCGGCGTCGTGGACATCAACAACTACCTGGCGCTGGCAGACCCCAAGTTGAACCAAATGTCGGTGGAATAGCTTCACGCCGAAGACCGCGTGGTAGCCTGTCGCCCCACCGTTTGATTGGGGACATCGGCAACGTGGAAAGTGGCGGCCGAAGGCGTCCAGAGTGCAAGCGTCGGCGCTGGCCAGGACGCCGCCCTTGCGATGCACGAACCAGCCAAAGTGAGCGGCGGCCCTGAGATAGCGAACGGCGCTTGCCGGGGAGTAGCCATCGAGATCGAGCGAGTCCGCAAAGCTATCGACGTATGGCCCGCTGAGACCGGTCCGCAAACGACGAAGGGTCTTGGGGGCACAGAAGTATTTGTTCAGCATCGAGGTCTCCTGGGTTGTGAGTTGAGCCATGAAAGGCGCATACACGGTACACAGGCACACCAAGGTAATGGTGAGCCGCAGCGGACAAGGCGTGCTCAAACGCTCCGCAACAGCTCCCTTGCCATCGGTGCACTCCCCGTAACAGAACACTCACCATAAGGCACGTTCTGGAGAGCTCGCCAGAACGTGCCTTATGGTGAGTGTTCTGTTACGG
>JBBKVW010000261.1:0-16030 GCA_037968655.1 Burkholderiaceae bacterium | reverse complement strand
GCAGATATTACCTCTCGCGGTAAAGTGCCTATTCGCATTCATCTCGGTCAGCGTCAGCATGCGATTGGCGCGCACCGCGCCGTGGCAGGCCATGGTCGACAGAATTTCGTCACGCGCGCGCTGCACCACCGTGCTGGCATCGTGCTGGGCCAGTTCCTCCAGCACGCTGCGCGCCAGTGCCGTGGCATCGCCATCGGCCAATGCGCCGGGCACGGCACGCACCGCCAGCGTCGTGGCCGATAGCGGCGCAATGTCCAGTCCCAGTGTTTGCAACACCTCTGCGTGCGCCTCGGCAGTGGCGATCTCGTGTGCGCTGGCGGCGAAGCTTGCAGGAATCAGCAGTGGTTGGCTGGCCAGGCGCTGCACGCTACCTGCGGGTCCGGCAGCGTCGAACTGGGACTTGAGGCGCTCGTAGACGATGCGCTCGTGGGCCGCGTGCATGTCCACGATGATCAGTCCCTGCGCGTTCTCGGCCAGCACATAGACCCCTTGTAACTGCGCCAGCGCGCGACCCAGTGGCCACTGCTCGGACTGCGCTTCTGCCAGCGGCGCATTGGACTCGTTCGCTTGCAGGGCCGACGCGCCCCCAACTTGCGCACCAGATTCGGCAATGGCGTGCGAATCGATATCCCCTGTGTACGGCAGCGCGTTCGACGTCTGGTCAGTGCGCCGGACTGGCCACAGTGCCTCGAAATCGGAAACCCGGTGACCGCCTTGCGCAGCGCCATAGCGCATGGCAGATTGCGACCAGGAGTGCGTGCTTGATGCTGCCCCGGTGCCATCGCCGGTCTCCGCCATGTCTGCCGCTGTCGACGCAAAGCCCTGTGCCGGTTGTACCGAGCCGCCCGAGCGTGGCTGCGCCAGCGTGTCCTGTACCGCGCGCCGCACCGCCTGGTGCACCTCGCGGCTGTCGCGAAATCGCACCTCGATCTTAGTCGGATGCACGTTGACGTCGACCCGGGTCGGGTCCATCTCCAGGTACAGCACATACACCGGCTGGCGCTGGCCATGCAGCACATCCTCATAGGCGCTGCGCACCGCATGCGCCAGCACCTTGTCGCGCACGAAGCGGCCGTTGACATAGCAGAACTGCTGATCGGCGCGGGCACGGGCCGCGTCCGGAATGCCGATGCGGCCACGCAGGCGGATCGGGTGCGGATTCTCGCGTCGCTGGCCTGGTTCGCGTGCGGAGTCGGTACCAGCCTGCAGGTTCAGCGAGCGATCAACGAAATCAGTGCCCAGCACATCGGCCATGCGCCGCGCCTGTATCGCCGCGCGGTCGCCGATGTTTGCGTCGGCGTTCGCCCGCCACTGCTGCACCAGCCGGCCCTCATGCCACAGCGCAAAGCCCACGTCCGGCCTGGCCAGGGCAGGGCGGCGTACCGCCTCCAGGCAATGGGCCAGTTCGGTGGCATCGGTCTTGAGAAACTTGCGCCGCGCCGGCGTGCTGAAAAACAGCTCCTTCACTTCTACTGTGGTGCCCCTGGAGCGCGCCACCGGGCGCAGTTCGCCGCTGTGGCCGTCCAGCGCAAAGGCGCCGGCGGCACCGTCGGCGCGCGAGGAGATGACGCATTCGGCAATGGCATTGATGGCGGCCAGGGCCTCGCCGCGAAAACCGAAACTGCCGACCGATTCGAGTTCCTGCAGGTTGCTGATCTTGCTGGTGGCATGGCGCTTGAAGGCCATCGGCAACTCCTCGCGCACGATTCCAACGCCGTCGTCCTCGACCGCAATCAGGCGCACGCCGCCAGCCAGCAGTCGCACCGTGATCTGCGTGGCGCCCGCGTCCAATGCGTTGTCGACCAGTTCGCGCACCACTGAAGCAGGGCGCTCGACCACTTCCCCGGCGGCGATCTGACTGATCAGTTCATCGGGCAGTTCCAGTATGGGGCGGCGCGGGGCGGGGGCAAGGACGGCGTTCACCGGTGCATTTTAGGTCGCGCCCGGGGTGACCTTGCCCCAGCGGCGATAATCCTGCGCCATGGAACTAGCCGCCCTTGCCCTCGATTTCATCCTGCATGTCGACCGTTATCTGGAGGCCTTCGTGCAGAACTACGGGGCCTGGGTCTATGCCCTGCTTTTCCTGATCATTTTTGTCGAGACCGGCCTGGTTGTGATGCCATTCCTGCCCGGCGATTCATTGCTGTTCGTGGTGGGGGCCATGTGTGGCGCGGGCCTGATGGACTACACCCTGGTGATGGGCCTGCTGATTGTCGCGGCCATCCTGGGCGACCAGTGCAACTACAGCATCGGCCGTTACTTCGGGCCCAAGGTATTCCAGTGGGAAAACACCCGTTTTTTCAACAAGCGTGCATTCAACCAGGCGCATGACTTCTATGAGCGCTATGGCGGCGTAACCATCATCGCCGCGCGCTTCCTGCCCTTCCTGCGGACCTTCGCGCCGTTTGTTGCCGGCGTCGCCTACATGACCCGATCGAAGTTCACCTTGTTCAATGTGGTCGGCGCGCTATTGTGGGTAGTGGGTATCGTCACCATCGGCTTTTTCTTCGGCAATATTCCGATGGTCAAGGCCAATATGGACAAGGTGATCTGGGCCCTGATCTTCGTACCCGGCCTGCTGGTATTGCTGGGCGCGTGGCGCGCCAGGCGCAAGCAGGCACGCCAACAGACGGCCGGGGCCAACTGAAGCGCTAGACCGAGCGGCTGCGCGCCAGCGGCGGGTTGCGCGAAAAATAGCCTTCGATGCCGCGCACCAGCGCATCGGCAAGTTGCTGCAGATATTGCTCGTCGTTGAGCTTGGCTTCTTCTTCCGGATTGCTGATGAAGGCTGCCTCGACCAGCACGCTGGGAATGTCGGGCGCCTTGAGCACCGCAAAGCCGGCCTGTTCGACGCGCGGCTTGTGCAGCTTGCCCACGCGACCGATCTCGCCCAGCATGGCGCTGCCCAGTTTCAGGCTGTCGTTGATCTGCGCGGTGGTGCTCATGTCCAGCATCGCGAGCTGGACCGATTCGTCGCGCGAGGCGACATTGAGCCCGCCGATCAGGTCGGCCTTGTTTTCCTTGTCGGCCATCCAGCGCGCAGCGCTGCTCGATGCGCCACCCTGGCTGAGCGCAAATACGCTGGCTCCCTGGGGACGCGGCGTGTAAAACGCGTCGGCATGCAGGCTGACAAACAGATCGGCCTGCACCCGGCGCGCCTTTTGCACCCGCACATGCAGCGGCACAAAAAAGTCGGCGTCGCGTGTCAGGTAGGCGCGCATGGCGTTGCCGCCGACCGTCGTGCCGTTGATGCGGTCACGCAGGCGATGGGCCAGGCGCAGCACCACGTCTTTTTCGCGGGTGCCGCCCGGACCGATGGCGCCAGGATCTTCGCCGCCATGACCGGGGTCCAGCGCGACGATGATGAGGCGGTCGGTGCGCGCCTCGGCGGGCGCCGTTCTGGCTGTTGCGCGCGTTGGGCCAGCCGATGCCAGCACGCTGGCAGACGGATTGGCTGGCGCTGCAGGATCGGAGCCGGTCGCCGGCAGGCTCGGGGCCCTGGTCGCAGCCGTGTCGCGCTGCGCGATCAATTCACCGAGTGGGTCCGCCGCCGCAGTCCTGGGCAGGGCAGCCAAGGTGGATCTGCGCGGCGACAGGCTTTTGGTGCGTTCGGCGATCAGCGCTTCCAGCGGATCGGTCACCACGCTGGGGTACAGGTCCAGCACCAGCCGATGCTGGTAGGCAGCCACGGGCAGGAGGCTGAACACCTGGGGCTCGGCCAACTGCTTGAGGTCCATCACCAGGCGCACGATGCCCGGTGCGAACTGGCCAACGCGAATGCCCTTGATGGTCGGATCGTCGGCCTGCACCTTGGCCACCAGTTCCTTGAGCGCAGGATTCAGGTCGATGCCCTCGATATCCACGGCCAGCCGGGGCGGATTGGCCACGAACAACTGGCTGGTGTTGAGCACGCCATCGGATTCGATCGTGATGCGCGAGTAGTCCGGTGCCGGCCAGACCCGCACCGCCAGGATGGTGGCGCCGCGCGCGATCTGGGCTGCGCCCAGCAGCAGCACCAGCGTGCCCGATTGCAGCAGGGTGCGGCGCTTCATGGGCAGACTGCGGCCAGCAATGCGACGCCGGCCGGGGTTTGGGCGATCAGGCGCACGCTGCGCGCGTCGTCTTGCTGCACTGCAATATGCAAAGCCAGATCGGCCGGCGGCAGCTTGCCGTGGGCCTTGTCGGGCCATTCGGCCAGTTTGAGACCGGCGCTGGCGAAGATATCGCGAAAGCCCGCGTCCTCCCATTCGTCGGGGTCATGGAAACGGTAGAAATCGAAATGCCAGATCTGCAGCGGCGCGTCAACGCTGGGGGTTTGCGCCAGTTCGTAGGGCTCCACGATGGCATAGGTCGGACTCTTGACGCGGCCCGGCACGCCCAGGGCCAGCAACAGATGGCGCACGAAGCTGGTCTTGCCGGCGCCCAGTTCACCGTGCAATTCGACGAAGCAGTTAACGAGCGCCGGCTGCAGCGCCAGCGAGGCAGCAAACAATCGGGTCGCAGCCTCATCGGGCCAGATCAGGCTTTTTACAATCA
The DNA here is from genome assembly GCA_037968655.1 of Burkholderiaceae bacterium. Classification (GTDB taxonomy): domain Bacteria; phylum Pseudomonadota; class Gammaproteobacteria; order Burkholderiales; family Burkholderiaceae_C; genus CAISIP01. Next base: position 11,494 of record JBBKVW010000261.1, on the reverse strand, counting down.
GGGGGTGAACAACACCCGCAGGCCGATCGATCACGGTCAATTGATCTCCGGTATCAACGTCTGGGGACAGGAACTGGGTTTCGCTCAAATCGGTTTTAGTTGCATTGATTTGTCCAGTGCGGAGCCGGGTTTGCTGGCGTGGCTGGAGCAGGGCTTTCACGGCGATATGGCCTACATGGCGGCGCATGGCCTAAAACGTGCCCGACCGGCTGATCTCGTGCCCGGCACAGTGACTGTGCTGACCGCGCGCATGAACTATTTGAACACGGCAACGGCCGACAACGGCGATTCCTGGCAGGCAATCGAGTTCGATCGTCTCCATCGCGCAACAGATGCCGTCGTATCGTTGTATGCGCGAGGGCGCGACTATCACAAGCCGATGCGCCAGCGCCTGCAACGCCTGGCGGCGCGCATCGACCAGGAGGTGGGAGCGCTCGGCTACCGCGTGTTTACCGACTCCGCGCCGGTGCTCGAGGTCGAACTGGCCACGCGCAGTGGTCAGGGCTGGCGCGGCAAGCACACCCTGGTGCTCAATCGCGAGGCCGGCTCGATGTTCTTTCTGGGCGAGATCTATCTCGACCTGGCGCTGCCAGCAAGCAGTCCGGTCAGCGCGCATTGCGGCACCTGCTCGGCCTGCATCGATGTCTGTCCCACCAGGGCCATCGTCGCGCCCTACCGGCTCGACGCGCGCCGCTGCATCTCCTACCTGACGATCGAACACCAGGGCTCGATCGCACCCGAACTGCGCCCACTGATGGGCAACCGTATTTACGGCTGCGACGATTGCCAGCTGGCCTGCCCCTGGAACAAGTATGCGCAGCGCAGTCCATTGTCCGATTTCGATCCGCGCGAGGGTCTGTCCGGCGCCGCGCTGGTGGACCTGTTCGCGTGGAACGAGGCGCAGTTCCTGCAGCGTACCGAGGGCAGTGCGATCCGGCGCATCGGCCATGAGCGATGGTTGCGCAACATCGCCATTGCGCTGGGCAATGCATTGGCCGATCGATACGACCCGCTGATCGAGCAGGCTCTGCGCCAGCGCGAGCAGGACCCAAGCGCCCTGGTGCGCGAACATGTGGTCTGGGCCTTGGGCTACCATCTAGCCAACAGCATCGAATGACCCGCCGCCAGCAGGCCGACATCACCCGCCATGACACGAATCCGATTGCTCATCATTGACCCCCAGAACGATTTTCTGGACATACCGCAAGCTGCCTTGCCAGTGCCGGGGGCGAACGCCGACATGCTGCGGCTGGCGCAGTTCATTGACGCGATGGGCGCGCAGATCGACGACATGGTGATCACGCTCGATTCGCATGCCGGTGTGGGAATCGAGCGCACCAGTTTCTGGCGCGACGGCAATGGTGGGCCGGTGCCGCCGTTTACCCAGATCACCGCGCAGGCCTTGCAAGCGGGGAAGTTCAGGCCGCGCGACGCCGGTCTTGCCCAACAGGTGCTGGCCTATGTGCAGGCGCTGGAGTCCGGTGGCGAACGCAGCCTGGTCGTCTGGCCGGTGCATTGCGTGCTCGGCACCTGGGGCCACAACATCCAGGCGCAACTGGCGCAGAGCATCGCCAACTGGGAAGAGGCCAAGGGACGGGCTTGCGAAAAGGTGGTCAAGGGCCTCAATCCCATGACCGAGCAATACAGCGCGTTTCGCGCCGATGTGCCGCGCGCCGACGATCCGCGCACCGCGCTCAATACCCAATTGCTGGCGCGCCTGGCCGGCGGCCCTGAACTGCTGGTCGTTGCCGGCGAAGCCCTGAGCCACTGTGTTGCGGCGTCCGGCCAGGACATGCTGGCGCACATGCCCCCCGAGCGGCTGCGTAACACCGTGTTCCTGCGCGACTGCATGAGCCCGGTGACTGGATTCGAGGCCGCCGCAGATGCCTTCGTGCAGCAACTGGGCGAACGCGGAGTGCGCTGCCAGAGCACGACAGAACTGGCCCGGACTCTCGCATGAAGGCTGGGCCGCTGGCGCGAGGCAAAGGGAGCTGATGCCATGAGCACGCAGGTAGCACCGTCAGACGACAACACGATGCGAAGGCGCATCAACCGAGCCGTCGACGTCGGTGTGGAGTTGGGCGACAGCGCACTGCTGCAGCTCGATCCGGTGCGCCTGAGCCGATCACCACGGCGCTGGGTTGTTGGCTGGTGGATGGTGGCCGATTTCGCTGCGCAGATGCTGGTGCTGATGTTGTCGCCGTCGAGCTACCGGCGCAGCCAGCGCCATGCCATCTATCAGCAACTGTATGCGGGATCGGCCCCATTGCTGGCGGGCTTTGTCGCCCTGTCTGCATTGGTGAGCCTGGTGATCATCCAGATCGTAGTGGCAACCGCAGAAGCCTATGGCCTGTCGCAGTACGCGCTCGATGTGCTGGTGCGTACGCTGGTGGTCGAGTTGCTGCCTTTGCTGGTGGCGCTGTTCGTTGCGTTGCGCTTCACGATGCCCAGCGGCGAGGAGGTGGCCGACCTGCGCCAGCAGGGCGAGTTGATGTCGATGTGGCGCGGCGGCGGCGATCCCGCACGCGATGTGCTGCTGCCACGGGTGCTCGGCGGCATCTTCTCGGTGATTCTGTTGGCGGCGATCGGCGGCGTGCTGGCCCTGTTGATGACCTATGCCTCGATCTACGGTTTCAGCAGTTGGGGCTTTGCCGCCTATACCCGCGATGTCGGCCAGGTGTTCACGCCAGCTGCCACGCTGATCCTGTGCCTGAAGGCGTTTTTCTTCAGCCTGGTGGTGGCGATATTGCCGATCGCACCCAATCCTCGGTTTGACGGCGCGGCGCTGCGCCGGCGCGACGAGATCAGCCAGCTCGGCCGCTTGTTCGCGCTGATCCTGCTGATCGAGGTGTTGTCGCTGGTCGGCAACTATTACTGAATCGGAAGCTCGAAGCATTCATGGCAGGCGTCAACGAACAGTCAGCACCGGTCGCACGGCTGGAGCTCAAGGCCCGGCTGTTGTTGCTGGCCATGCTGCTGATGGTCTCAGGCGCCATTGCCTACCTCATGTACGCGCGTGGCGCCTTCGAGCGCACGCAACGCGTCGTGCTGGTCGCCGACGACTCCGAGGGCGTTGTGGTCGGGATGAACATGACCTTCTCCGGTTTTCCGATCGGACGGGTCGGCCGCATCGAGCTTTCGAGCGAGGGCAACGCCCGCATCATCGTCAATGTGCCGCACAAGGATGCACGCTGGCTGCGCACATCCAGCGTGTTCACGATGGAAAGCGGCCTGGTTGGTGGCACCAGGATCCGCGCGTTCACCGGCGTGCTGACCGATCCGCCGCTGCCCGATGGCGCCGAACGCAAGGTGCTGCGCGGTGACGCGGCGGCCGAGATTCCTCGCATGATTGCCAGCGTGCGCGAGCTGGTCAGCAACCTGGGCGCACTGACCAGCCCGGACGCGCCGCTCAATGCCAGCCTGCGCAATCTGCAGACCGCGGCGGAACGGCTCAACGGCCCGCGTGGTGCGATCGGCGTGCTGCTGGGCAATGACTCCGATGCCCGGCAGTTGTCGCAGGCCCTGGCGCGCACCAACGCACTGCTGGCCCGCGTGGACGGCCTGGTCCTCAAGGCCGATGGCATTGCCGTGCGCACCGACGGCATGATTGCGCGGGCCGACAACCAGGTGTTTGGCAGTTCGGGCGTCGTCAGTGAAACCCGTGCCACGGTGGTGCAACTCAATGGCCTGCTGGCAGATGCGCGCAACAGCCTGAAGAAGGCCGATGCGGTGCTGGTCGAAGCCCAGGCCATCGGTGCCAACACCCGCGAGGCCACGACCGACCTGGGCAGCCTGCGCGTCGAAGTCGAGGCCAGCTTGCGCAAGGTCGAGAGCCTGGTCAACGAGATCAACCGCAAATGGCCCTTTGCGCGCGACGCGCAAATCAAGCTGCCATGAGACGCCGGCTTCGTTTCGTGACCACCTTGCTGGCCGCCTTGCTCGGCGCCTGTGCCGGCGCGCCGCTGCCGCCCGATTGGCAGATGAACGCCCAGGGCGCCATCGAACGCGCGCAAGAGGCCTACCTGGTCGGCAATGGCCGGGTCGAGGAACTGGAATTGGGGCGAGCGCGCGCCGAGATCGCACGCACCGCACGCGCGGACCTGCTGGCACGGGCGGAACTGGTGCGCTGTGCCAGCCGTGTGGCCAGCCTGGTGTTCGAACCCTGTAGTGCGTATGCGCAGTGGGAGCGCGATGCCGCGCCGCCCGAACAGGCCTATGCCCGCTATCTGGACGGACAGGCCGATGCGCAGGACGCGGGCTTGTTGCCGCCGCAGCACCGGGCGCTGGTGTCTGCCAGCGCCGGCGGCGCGCAGTTGGCTGATGTGAAAGATCCGCTGGCGCGCCTGGTGGCAGCCGGCGTGCTGATGCGCAGCGGGCGCGCCGATCCAAAGACCATCGCGCTGGCCATCGACGCCGCTTCGTCTCAAGGCTGGCGCCGCCCGTTGCTGGCCTGGCTCGGCGTGCAGGCGCAACGCGCCCAAAGCGCAGGAGACAGCGCCGAGTTGGCGCGCATACAACGGCGCATCGCGCTGGTCAGTGGCGACGCGCGACGCGCGCCCTGAACTGGCGGGACTGCCTGGTGGGTCTGAACCGCTACTTCCGATTTGCCAGTCGCACGCCGGTCCTGTGGGCCAGCGCCATTGGTGTGCTGGTCTGGTTGCTGCTGGTTTTTCCGGCCTTGCCCATTGGCGGTCAGTTGCTCGATGTGCGCATCGGCTACAGCCATGTGGAACTGGTGCAGGCGATGGAGCAATATGGCGCGTCTGGCCGGCGCGTCTATGCCTGGTCCAGTCCGACCATCGATACCCTGTTTCCGATGCTGTATGTGACCCTGTTCAGTGGCCTGCTGACGCGCTGGCGACCGTCCGATGCGTGGGGCGTGCTGGCCTGGATACCGGTCTTTGCCGGGGTCTGGGACCTGTGTGAAAACGCTCAGATCACTGCCATGCTGCTGATGTATCCGGGCGTCAGCGAAATCCAGGTCGCCTGGGCTTCGTTGTTCACGAATGTGAAGACCGTTTACCTCGGCCCGGCCTATCAGGTGCCGACCATCGTCTTCGGAATGGTGAAACTGGCGCGCTGGCTGGTGTTTCGCCGCGGCCGGGGTTGATCGCGCGCCGGCCGGCGGACCTTGGCGCGGTGCGGGTCACGCGGCCACGCGGTGCGATACTGCACGCCGCCAGGCCGATCAGGCCGTATTGCCAGGGCAGGGTATCGCGAGGCCGGCGTCGTGGCCACCGAAAGGATTGCCGCCCATGATGTCCGCAAGTATCTGCAGCATGAGCGCGAGACGCTGGAGGCGGTGATCGCGGCGCGCAATCAGGCCCAGGCGGCCGCGGGCAAGGCGCGTGGTGATCTGGCAGGAGCCGGCAATGTTGCCGCGCTGGGCGCGGCCGAGGCGGCGCTGGGTGGCGCGCTGGGGCGCCTGATGGTGGTGGTCGAGTCCTATCCCGAGCTCAAGGCGGACACCAACATGCGTGCGTTTGCAGAGGAGCTGACCTCGACCGAAAACCGCATCGGATTCGCCCGCCAGGCCTACAACGACAGCGTGCTCGAGTTCAACGACGCGGCCATGCAGTTTCCGTCCAACATCGTGGCCCGGGTGTTTTCGTTGGCAGCGGCATCGACCTTGCAGGCGACGCAGTCTGCTGCGGAACGCAGCTTGCCCACCGTCAAGTTTTAAGGCATTGCTGGCGCGCCTGCCTGCGTAGCGACCGTGCGATTTCGCCAGCACCAGGACCAGGCCCGCTCGGCCACCCGGCGTCTGCTGTTGTTGTTCCTGCTGACGCTGGTTCTGACGCTGGTGGCCGTCAACGCCGTACTTGCCCTGCTGTGGTCGCTGCAGACCGGCAATCTGTTTGGCTATCCGCGCTGGTTCTTCAAGACCAACAGCGTCGTGGCAGCCGGATTCATACTCGGTGGCAGCTGGCTTGAATCCTTGCAACTGCGCAAGGGCGGCGCCCACGTGGCCGCCATGGTGGGCGGACGTGAATTGTTGACGCCACGCGATGGGTATGAGCAGCGTCTGCGCAACGTGGTGCAGGAAATGGCGATCGCCAGCGGCCTCAAGCCGCCGCGCATATTCACGTTGCCCCGCGACGACGGCATCAATGCATTCGCCGCCGGCTGGGAGCAGCACGACAGTGTGATTGCGGTGACGCGCGGCGCGCTGGAGCGCCTGGATCGCGATGAATTGCAGGGCGTCGTTGCGCACGAGTTCAGCCACATCCTGCATGGCGATGCACGACTGAACATGCGCCTGATCGGACATGTCTGGGGCCTGCAACTGGTGTACATGCTGGGTCGCGACCTGTCCGACGCGCGCGATGCGCGGGGACGCCGAGGCCTGCTGGTGCTGGTGGGGCTGGGACTGATGGCGGTGGGCAGTATCGGCTGGCTGGCTGGTCGTCTGCTCAAGGCCGCGGTGTCGCGCCAACGGGAGTTTCTGGCCGATGCCTCGGCGGTGCAGTTCACGCGCCAGCCTTCGGGCATCGGTGGCGCCCTGCGCAAGATCGCCGGCGAGGTGGGCGATGGGCGCTCCGATATGCACAGTGCACGTGCCGAGGTGATCTCGCACATGCTGCTGTCCTCGCATATCTTTGCCGGCGCGGGCGCGCTGGCCACACACCCACCGCTGGACGAGCGCATCCGGCGCATTTACGGACGGCCGATGCGGCCGCTTCCCAGTGCGGTGATGGCGGTTGCCGCAGGAATATCGGAATCACAGCGTGGCTTGCCGCTGAACTTCGACACGGGTCAAGCGGCCACGCCAAGGGCATCCGGGAGCGCGGGGCTGGCCTCATCGTTTTCCGCCGCGACGCATGCAACTGCTGTGCAGTCCTTGGCGCCGGCGCCCGCACCTCCGGCCGCGCCGCCGCACGATGGGCTGACTGTCGACTGGCCGGATGATCTGGCCGCCGGTACGCTGGCATTCCTGGTGCCACACGCGGGTCGCGACGAACAGGATCAGTGGCGCGCGCAATGGACTCGGTTGTCGACGCCACGCCAGGACGCCTTGCTTGCGCAGGCCTGGCAACTGCCTGCGGCGCTGCGCCAAGGAGCGTTCGAGCAGCGCCTGACGCGTTGCGCCGCGCTGCCGATGGCGCAACGCCTGACATTGCGTCGGCAGGCGCGCCAGATCGTGCGAGCAGACGGTCGGCTTGAAGCGTCCGAAATATGGCACTGCCTGCTGCTGGACCATGTGCTGGAGCTGCGTCCACAGAGCATCGTGCAGGAACCCCATTGCCTGGCGCTGGCCTCGTGTGCGGCGGCGATCGTGCGCGTCAGTCAGGTATTGGCCTGGCAGCGATTTGACGGCCTGCCTGGAGGTACCGATCTGATGGACCAGTGGCATGCGGCGATGCGCGGTGCGCTCGAGTTGCCCGCCGTCAGCCTCAGCTCCAACGCGGTGTCTTTGTCCGGCATTGCGATCGCCACCCGGCAACTGGCCGACGTGTCGCGCATGCACCGGCCGCGGCTGATGAAGACATGGTGCGCGCTGGCGGAGCGGGACCCGGGCGATGCGCCGCAGAACCTGTGGGACGCCTTGCGTACCCTGTGCATACTGATCGACACGCCGATGCCACCGCAATTGCAGGCGCAATTTGTGCCGCTTCCCGCGTCCGGATTGGCCAGCTGATCGGGATCAGCAACGTCCGCAATGCCGGGCCCGCGTTGCCGGGCCAGCCGGCAGCCTGGCCCCGGGTTCCGCCGTGCCGCTGTCACGATTCGGACCATCAACCGGGCGCATGTCAGAGGTTGCGCAGCACACCCAGTACAAACGGCAGGCTAAGCATGCCCAGCAGGGTCGACACGGTGACCAGTCCGGCGGTATAGCCGGCGTCGTAGCCCATGCGCGAGGCCAGCACATAGCAACTCGATGCGGTGGGCATGCCGGAAAAGATCAGCAACACGATGGTCTGCGCGGCATCCAGCCCGATCAGCCGGGCCAGCAGCCAGGCAATCACCGGCAGCAGCAGATGGCGTATCGACAGCAGGCAGACCGACAAAACCTTGTCGCCCCGCAGGCGTCCCGGCTGCAGGCCGGCACCAGCTGCCATCAGGCCCATCGCCAGGGCAGCGGCGCCAATTCGGCTGGCGGTCGGTTCTAGCCAGGCAGGAATGGACAAGCCCAGCAGGTTGGCACTAAGGCCGGCGACGGTGCCGATGATCAAGGGGTTGCGCACCAGTTCGCCCAGGATGCCGCGCTGCGAATGGCGGGCCATCGGCCACACGGCGCCGACGTTGAGCAGCGGTACGCACACGCCGATCAGCACGGCGATCAGCACGGCGCCTTGCGGGCCGACCACCCGATCGACCAGCGCCAGCGCAATGAAGGTATTGAAGCGAAACGCCACCTGGGCACTGGCGGCATGCTCGCGCCGGTTGATGCGCGGGCCGATCCAGGGCAAGTAGGGCAGCAGGTAGGCCATGGCGATGCCACACAGGCACAGTGCCCAGGCGGCGAGCACCAGTTGGGATGCGGCCGCGATCTCGATCGGGCGCCGGATGATCGAGTGAAACAGCAGCACCGGGAACAGCAGGTAGTAGACCAGGCGTTCGACTGCCAGCCAGACGCTGCGATCCAGTGCGGTGAAACGGCAGACCAGAAACCCGAGCAGGATCAGCGAAAAATCGGGAAACAGCAGTTGCGCATAGTTCACGCGGCACAGCATAGCAGCGGGTGTGCACGCTCTGGCAGGCGCTACCATCCAGGGCCGCGTGCAGCAAGCGCCGCCGATGCGCCTGCCAACGGAGCGAAGCCGAGTAGCCAGCCCAAACAAGAGTCCTGTCCAATACACCGAGCCTGCATGCCCGAAACCAGCTCAAGCGATATTGACGCCTTCATCGACGCCTTGTGGCTGGAGCAGGGCCTGTCGCGCAACACCTTGTCGGCCTATCGGCGCGACCTGGTGCTGCTGGCGCAGTGGCTGCAGGGGCAGCAGGTCGCGCTGCGCGATGCCGGCGAACAGCATCTGAACGGCTATTTTTCGGCGCGCCATCAACAGACCAAGGCCACCACGGCGAATCGGCGCCTGACGGTGTTCAAGCGTTTTTACCGCTGGTCGCTGCGCGAGCAGCGCATCGCAGCCGACCCGACCCTGAAACTGCAGGCCGCGCGCCAGGCGCTGCGCGTTCCCAGAACCCTGAGTGAGGCGCAGGTGGAAGCCCTGCTGGCCGCGCCCGACGTGGGAACGACGCTGGGTGTGCGCGACCGCACGATGCTCGAGCTGATGTATGCCAGCGGCCTGCGCGTGAGCGAACTGGTCGGCCTGCGCGTGCTCAACATCAGCCTGCAGGAAAACGTGCTGCGCGTATTTGGCAAGGGCAACAAGGAGCGCCTGGTGCCGTTTGGCGAAGAAGCCAGCATGTGGTTGCACCGCTACCTGGAACAAACCCGGCCGGCCCTGCTGGGACAGCGCCAGACGGTGGCGTTGTTCGTCACCAGCAGTGGCATCAGCGCCGGCAGCGCGATGTCGCGCGTGATGTTCTGGGGCATCGTCAAAAAGTATGCGCTGCGCGCCGGCCTGACCAGCGCGCCGTCGCCCCATACCCTGCGCCATGCTTTCGCGACCCACCTGTTGAACCACGGCGCCGACCTGCGCGCGGTGCAGATGCTGCTCGGCCATGCCGACATTTCGACCACGACGATCTACACCCACATCGCGCGCGAGCGGCTCAAGCAACTGCACGCGCAGCACCATCCGCGTGGCTGATGGTGGCTGGCGCTGCCTGGCCGCAGGCCGCCCGGTTGCCTCAATGCCGGCGCCAGAACAGTCCGAGCAGGGGCTTGACACTGGTGCCATGGACCAGGATCGACAGCGCCACCACGACCAGCGTGACCTGCACCAGTTGCAAAGCCAGTGGCTTGGGCAGTCCGTGTTCGATCGCGTACATCAGGTAATACAACGATCCGATACCGCGCACCCCGAACCAGCCGGTCAGGCCCTGCGCACGCCATGGCGTGCGGGTGCCGGCCAAGGCCATCACGACGCTGACCGGGCGGGCCACCACAAACAGAAAGACCGCCAGGCTGACCGCAGGCCAGTTCCAGGAGTCCAGGAACATTGAGCCGCCAACCAGCAAAACCAGCACCAGTTCGGACAAGCGCTCCAGATGCTCCTTGAACGCCAGCGAGCCGGCGCTCACCATGGTCTGGTCCAGGTGGTCGGACTGCGGGTGCTGGCTGGCCGATGCCGCAGATGCCTCATCGGGCGCGGTCATCGCGCGCTGCGCAATGGCCAGCCTGAGTTCAGTCTGGCGCAGCGCGACGGCGGCAAAGAATACCGCCAGGAATCCCCAGGTATGCGCCATCACCGAGACGCCATAGACGACACCGATCAGGCCCAGGCCCAGAAAATCGTCCATCAGGGTGTGCTGGCGCGGGCTCTCGCGCATAGACACGCACAGCCGGGCCAGGGCGGTGCCGGCCAGCAAGCCGATGCCGATGCCGCCCACGGTCGCCCAGGCGACGTCGACAAGCAGCCAGCGCAGTCCGAACGGTCCGAGCTCATGCAGGCCCAGCAGCCCCAGCCCAAGCACGACGAACGGAAATGCGCTGCCATCATTCATGCCGGCCTCGCAGGTCAGGTTGAAGCGCAGCAGGTCGCGGTCGCCCGGGTGGCGGATCTGCACATCGGTCGCCAGCACCGGATCGGTCGGCGCGACGATGGCGCCCAGCAGCACGCCGGCGCCCAGCGGCAGCCCCAGTACCAGCACCGCAAAGGCGGCCACCAGCGCAACCGTGATCGTCATCGATACCGTTGCCAGCAATATCGGCGCGCGCCAGCGCGACAGATTGAAAGGTGCCGGCATCTTGATGCCGGCCGAAAACAGCGAGATCAGGACCGCCACTTCGGTCAGCACTTCCAGCAGCGCTGATTCCTTCAGCGGGTTGAAATGGAACAAATTCAAAACCGTCGGGCCGACCAGCAGCCCGACCGCCAGGTAGATGATGGCCGACGTCACCGGCGCGCGCTTCAGCATGGACCGGGTCAGGCCCATGAACAGCAGCAGGGCGCCGATCAGCAGGAACCACTGCGGGTTGCTCATCGTTGCGGGCGCGTGTAGCGCAAAGGCTGGACTGTTCGGATCATGGCAAAGCGCGAGCATAGCCGCGCCTTGCCATGATCCTTGTAGGCCGATGCCGCGTCCTGCCAGGGCGGACATCGGGATCGAAGTTGCGCGCACAATCGATGGACCCAATCGTTGCGGTCCCACGATGCCCGACAGTGAACTAGCGCACTGGCTCCAGTCGCGCGGCTTTTATGCGCTGCTGGTACTGGCCCTGCTGGTGCTCGGCTTGCTGCTGGCGCTGGGACGGCGGCGCAAGGACCGGCCGCCACCGGCGCGCAAGGCGTCGGCCCACCGGGGCAGGAACAGCCGCAGCGGCCACGCCCCCTGATACCACGGCGCCGGCGCGATAGCGCCGGTAGTTGACAGCCGGCGGAACGCTTCGGTTTCAGTCCGCCAGGTCGCTCCACAAGGCATGCAT
>JBBKVW010000260.1:0-28628 GCA_037968655.1 Burkholderiaceae bacterium | reverse complement strand
TCAACGGGCGCGCGCTGAGAATCCTGGGCTACAACCGCCAGCGCATTCCGGGCAACTGGAAGCTGATGCAGGAGAACATCAAGGACCCGTATCACCCCGGCCTGCTGCACACCTGGTTCGTGACCTTCGGGCTGTGGCGCGCCGATAACAAGTCCGAACTGAAGATGGACCGGCACCACCGCCATGCCGCCATGATCTCGACCCGCGGACAGTCCGGCAAGGCCGATCAGGTGACCCAGGTGTCAAGCTTCAAGGAGAGCCTGCAGCTGCACGACGACCGCTTCCTGGACATCGTGCCCGAGGACTGGTGGGGTGGCCCGAGCGCGGTGATGACGACGCTGTTTCCCAGCGTGATCCTGCAGCAGCAGGTCAACAGCGTGTCGACGCGGCATATCCAGCCCGACGGGCACGGTACTTTCAACTTCGAGTGGACGCATTTCGGTTTTGAAGACGACGACGAGGCCATGACTCGGCGCCGCCTGCGCCAGGCCAATCTGTTCGGCCCGGCCGGCTTCGTATCGGCCGACGACGGCGAGGTGATTGAATTTTCACAGCGCGGCTTTGCCAGCAAACCGGCGCACCGCACGCTGGCCGAGCTGGGCGGGCGCGAGGTCGGCGATACCGACCACATGGTCACCGAGACGCTGATTCGCGGCATGTACCGCTACTGGCGGGAAGTGATGGGGGACGGGCCATGAACCAGGCCACGACCGGCACGGCGAGCGACTCGCCCACGGTAGCCGAGGCTGAGTCACGGCTGGATTGGAAGGACTATTTCGACCTGACCCAGCTGCTGGCCACCTACGCAGCCCTCGCCGATGCCGCCGACTGGGACGCCTGGTGCGAGCTGTTCACGGACGACTGCGTCTACAAGCTGATCCCGCGCGAGAACCATGAACGCGGCCTGCCGCTGGCGACGATGGATTTCGAGAGCAAGGGCATGCTGAAAGACCGCGCCTACGCGGTTCGCGAGACGCTGTTCCACGACCCGTATTACCAGCGCCATGTGGTCGGTGCGCCGCGTATTCTCGAAGTGCAGCCCGCGCGGATCGTCTGCGAGTCGAACTACGCGGTGTTTCGCACCAAGCTGTCGGAGCTGACCACCGTGTTCAACGTGGGGCGGTATCTGGATACCGTCGTGCGCACCGACGCGGGCTGGAAGTTTGCGGCCAGGCTGTGTGTGTACGACAGCGAGATGATTCCGAACTCGATCATTTATCCGGTGTGATCATGGGTCAGCCGAAATGCCTCAGGCGGTGACTTATTCGTACGATAACCGAGGCGCGTCGCCACCGGTGGAAGCGTGCTCGATCGTGATCGATCGGATCTGCCCTTGCGCGTCGAGATCGAGGATCGTGTTTTCATCGAGATCCCGCGTTTGCGCCACCGGCGCATCGCGCAACCCGTTCAGCGGCGTATCGGTATCGGAGAAACGACGGATCTTCATGGCACGGATCTTCGGTCAGGAAATGCCTTGTGGACGGTTGCCGTCTTTCGAAAGGATAACGCGCAAAGAGTGGTGGTCCCGTTCCGGAATCTGGATCCAGCGGCGAATCCGTGCGTCCCGTGACGCCTTGTGCCGATGCTGTCGCCGTGCGGTTTTGCGGCCGGTTTGGCGGACAGCCGCGGCGTTCAGATCCCGAAGTTGAGCAGCTTGTTGACCCAGCTCCCGCCGGTCACGTCGCCCTCGCGCCACAGGATGGTCGCTCTTCCGTCGATGGCGTTCGACGTCAAGGTGTGCAGTGCGGGTGTCTGGCCCGACGAGAGCGTCGTGGCGGCAGACCAATTCGTGGTCGGCGCGAATCGGCTGCCGCGGATGACAACCGGTTGTATGGCCGGCACGAGGAACGCCTGCGACCAGCTGACCGCCGCGCGGCCACCTTCATCGATCACCGCCTGCGGCAAGGAAGCGTCTCCAAACTGGAGATCGGTACGCGTGAGTTCCGTGTGCTGCGTTTGCCAGGACGACTCGTCGAACGACAAGGCCACGATTCCCAGCCGCTGCTGGTGCGTGATCGAGTGGCTCCAGGCCAGCACGCCCTGCCCGGAGCTGTTCATGGCCAGGGTGGGCGATCTGCCAGCCAGCTGGGCATGGGTCTGCACCCCGAGCCATCCGCTGGAGGTCCGGTAGCGACTGGAGTCGATGCGACGGAAGCCGTCGATGGACCGGAGGTCCCAGGCCGCCACGGCGTTGCCGGAGGTTCCGATCGCCACCTGAAGCGACTCGATCGACGGCCACTGGTATTGCGGGTTTGCCGGGTCGTCGAACACTGTTTGCGGTGCGGTCCAGGACCCATCGGACGAACCCTGGGCAGCCAGGATCTTGTGGCCCAAGGGGGACGCCGGTTCTGACCAGGCGATCACGGCGCCGCCGTTGGGCGCCATCGCGACGTCCATGCCGGCGATCTCGCCCATCAATTGGGCCGAGACCTGCACGGCCGGTGCCCAGCCACTGGACGGCGAATAACGCGATGCGAAGACGGCGAACTTCCGGATCCCACCGGCGCCGGGGGGCGCGTAGAGCCAGTCGATCCAGGCGGCGAGTGCGGAGCCCGACGGTGTCGTGACAACCTTGAAAGAGCTGGTGACGTCCCCCCCGAGGGTCGTGGTGAGAGGGACTTCGTCGGTGAAACCTGTGCCGCGACTGAAATTCCGCACGACCACGCGCCTGCTGAACGTGCCGCCGATCGTCACGTTCTCGATGCGCGCCAGCACGGCACCGCCCTTGCCGTCGGCAGCCACCGACGGGAGGCTGTTGAACGCGGTCAGCACATCCATGGAGCGCAATGGCTTGCCATCGGGCGCGACATGCGACATCACCAGGGGCCTTGCGCCCCCACCGAAGTCCTGGGTCACGAGCAGATAGGACCGGTCGTCCAGCATGGCCATGGCCACCGGAATGGCCGGAGCGGTTCCGATGGACACCGCGCTTCCCCAGGCGGTCGCGGACTGCGGGTCCACGCCGTTGCCCGCACCGCCACCACATCCGGTCAGCAGTGCGAGCGCAAGCGCAGTGCTGGCCGATCTGCGCATGTTTTCCAGTCGACAGCCCGTGATGCCGGCAAGCAAGGCCAAGAGTCCGGTGCGCGGCGAACTGGCGCTTGGACGGCCGGTTTGCAATGCTGCCGACGGTACATGGCCCGCGCTTCTTCGCGGATCAGTCTGACCCTGAAATGCGCAAATACCGCTGCGGCGCATCCGGGCCGCATTCCCCTGCTGTGTCTGCATGGATCGTGGCTTCTTGTTGAAATTTCTGGCGGTATTAAAGCACTTTTTGTGCGAGCCGATGCGCCCCGGCGCAGGCCGAGCGTTTTCAGACGCGCCTGGCGACTCCGGCTGGGGAATTGCCACCTTCCTGCATCTTCCCCACCACCTGAAAGCACCACCAGATGCCGAACAGCCCGAACGCGATCACCCCCAGCCCGTATCCGGCCAGCGCCCCCTTGGCACCAAACCACGACTGTCCCAGCCAGACAAACGGGATCACGCCCAGCGTCGAGCGGCCCCAGTTCAGTGCGGTCGAATAGAACGCGAAACCCAGGTTGTTGAACGCCGCATTGGCGACGAATAACGCGCCGTTGAACAGGAAGCTGCCGGCAACGAAGACGCAGAAAAACACGATCAGTTCGCGCGCCGTGCCGTGCGACTGGAAGATGTCGGCGATCCAGCCGCTGCCCAGCGCCAGCAGCACCCATACCGTCAGTGCATAGACCAGCGTGACCTTCAGGCTGTCGCGGATCGTCGCGGCGACGCGATCAAAACGCTGGGCGCCAAAGTTCTGCCCGATGATCGGGCCGATTGCGCCCGAGAGCGCAAACAGGACGCCAAACGCGACCGGGATGATGCGCTGGATCACGGTCCAGCCGGCCACCGCCTCGTCACCGAACGCGGAAATCGCTCCCATCACGAACGCGTTGCCGACCGGCGTGGCGATTTGCGTGAGGACGGCGGGCAGCGCAATCGCCATGAATGGCGCGAGTTCGCCTAGCACGAGCGTCGTGGTGGGCCGGGCGATCAGTCTGTGGATCCGCCACAGTCCGTGCAGGCCGATGACGACCATGGCGATGCGCACGATGACGGTGGCAATCGCCACGCCATGCAGTTCCAGGCCCAGGCCCAGAATCAGCAGCGGATCCATCACCAGCGCGGTGGCGGCTGCGCCCAGCGTGACGTACATGGCGCGGCGCGAGTCCCCGGTGGCGCGCAGTAGTCCGGACAGGCACATGCCCACGCCCAGCAAGGGCCAGGACGGCAACACGATGCGCATCAGCGTGACGGCGCGCTCGGCGGTCTGTCCGCGTGCGCCCAGCAGATGCATCGCCGGCTCGAGCAGCGGGTAGCACAGCAGCACCAGCAGTGTCATGCACAGCCCGATGATGAGCAGCGATGCACCGGCGATCTGACGCGCCATCATGTGCTGTCCGCGTCCCAGCGCGCGCGACGTCAGCGCGGTCGCGGCGATCGACAGGCCGATCGATATCGAGGTACCCAGGAACAGCAGCGTGGACGCGTAGCCCAACGCCGCCGTCAGCTCTGGTTGCCCGAGCAGCGCGATGTAGAACAGGTTCAGCGCATCGACCGCGAACACCGCGACCAGACCGATCGAGCCGGCCGCCGACATGCGGATCACGTGGCCCATGGTGGAACCTGTGACCAGTCGGGCTGGTGGAGCGCTGCCGGCAGTCGGTTCGGCTTGGGTGGACATGCAAGAGCGGCAGGGCCGTCGGCAGCGCAGAAGTTGCGCCTGGACGGCTGCGCGCCTAGACCCGCACTTCGCCGTTGCCCAGCACGACGTATTTCAGCGAGGTCAGGCCTTCGATGCCGACCGGGCCGCGGGCATGGAACTTGTCGGTGCTGATGCCGATTTCGGCGCCCAGGCCGTACTCGAAGCCGTCGGCGAAGCGGGTGCTGGTGTTGACCATCACGCTGGCCGAGTCGACCTCGCGCAGGAAGCGCTGGGCGTGCATGTGGTCGCGCGTGATGATGGCGTCGGTGTGGTGGCTGCCATAGTGGTTGATGTGCGCGATCGCCGCGTCCAGGCCATCTACCACCTTGATGCTGATGATGGGCGCCAGGTATTCGGTGAACCAGTCCTGTTGGGTGGCGTCAACCAGCGTCACATCGGCAACGCCATTCAAGTACCTGCGGCTGTCCGGACAAACGCGCATCTCGACACCCTTGCCTGCATAGATAGCCGCAATCGCCGGCAGGAAGTCCTTGGCCACGCCACGCGCCACCAAGAGGCTCTCGCTGGCGTTACAAGGGCTGTACTTCTGCGTCTTGGCGTTGTCGGCAATGGTCACCGCCATCGCGATGTCGCAGGGGTCGTCCACATACACATGGCAGTTGCCGTCCAGATGCTTGAGCACCGGCACCTTGGCATCGCGGCTGATGCGTTCGATCAGGCCCTTGCCGCCACGCGGAATTGCCATGTCGACGTACTCGGGCATGGTGATGAGTTCGCCGACGACGGCACGATCGGTGATCTGCACCAGTTGCACGCCGTCGACCGGCAGGCCATTGGTCTGCAATGCCTGCTGCACCAGCAGCGCCAGCGCCTTGTTCGATTCAATCGCCTCCGAGCCACCGCGCAATATGCAGGCATTGCCGCTCTTGATCGCCAGGCTGGCTGCTTCGATGGTCACGTTGGGTCGACTCTCGAACACCATCGCGAACACGCCGATCGGAACCCGCATCTGGCCCACGCGGATGCCGCTGGGCTGCTGCACCATGCCGCTGATCTGGCCGATCACGTCGGGCATCGCGGCCAGCTGTTCGCAGCCCAAGGCCACGGTCTCCAGTACCTTGGGCGTCAGGCGCAGGCGATCCACCATGGGAGCCGCCAGGCCGGCAGCGGTGGCGCGCTCCAGGTCCAGCGCATTGGCACGCTGCAGGTCGGCCAGGCTGGTTCGCAACAATCCGGCCAGCGTGCGCAGGCAGCCGTTGCGTCGGGCGGCGTCGGCACGCGCCATGTCGCCCGATGCGCTGCGTGCCTGCAAGCCCAGGGTCTGGCTGTACTCGGCAATGTTGACGGCGTTCATGCGCTGATTTTCTCATGCAGGGCAAAGCCGGTGCGGCCAATGTCGTCGCCGGAACGGTTATGCATGTCCAACAGTGCAGCCGGCAACGGGACCGGCCTCAATGCGCCGCACAGGCGCCGCACAAGCCCATCGCCAGGCGGTGCAGCGCCTGCCACGGATCATGCGGCCAGCCCGGTACCCTGAGCCCCTTGACGATGCCGTCAACCTGATGCGCCTGCAGCAGCAGCTCCGCCAGCAACGGCGCCTGCAGGCGCGGCAATACCCGTTCGAACAAGCGCTCACGGGCGCCCCAGACACGCTGCTCGCGCAAGGCCATCGGCAGCGGGCGGCCTTCGGCCATGGCGTCGCGCACCCGTTTGAGCGCGCGGATGTCTTCCGACAGGCTGTAGTGCACCAGCACCGGCGCCTCGCCTTCGGCCAGCAAGCCGTCCAGCATGCGCTGCACGCGCGCGCTATGGCCGGCGAGCACCGCCTCGCTGAGTTTGAACACGTCATAGCGGGCCACATTGAGCACAGCGCGCTCGACGTCCTCGAAACCCAGTTCGCCCGCCGGATACAGCAGCGCCAGCTTTTGTATCTCCTGGTGCGCCGCCAGCAGATTGCCTTCGACCCGGTCGGCGAAGAACTGCAGGCTGCGCTGACCCTCGACGCCTGGCTTGACGCGCTGCTCCTGCGTCGCCAAACGCTGCGCCAGCCATTGGGGCAGGGCGCCGCGCTCTATCGGTTCGAGCGCGATCGTGACCCCGCTGCGCTCCAGCGCGCCGAACCATGCGCCCGTCCGGGTGGCCTTGTCCAGCCGCGGCAGCATCACCATGGTGAGCAGATCGTCGTTGCCTTGCAATTGTTCGCACAGCTGCACGATGGCGCTGCTACCGTCCTTGCCCGGTTTGCCCGACGGTATGCGGATCTCGACTATCTGCTTGTCGGCAAACAGGCTCAGCGAGCCGCCGGCTGCCAGTACCGCGCTCCAGTCGAAATGGGCGCCGGAAACGGTATGGGAACTGCGCTCGCTAAAGCCCGCCGCCCGGGCCGCTGCGCGGATCGCATCGGCCGCCTCCTGCACCAGTAGCGGCTCGTCGCCGTGCAGCGTGTACAGGCTGCGCAGGCCCTTTTGCAGATGCTGGGGAAGTTGCGCGCTGGCCAGTTGCATGATTGGGCCTGACGCGGCAATGACGGGCAAAAGTCCAGACCGGTGCCGGTCCGGTCAAAGTGTCTTGATCGCCGCCAGGCGGCGCAACAGCTGCTGCACGAGGTCGGACTGCATGTCGCGGTAGATCAGCCCCTCTTCGGCTTCCTTGGCCAGCACCGCCGACTCGTTGAAGCTGATGTCGCGCTGCAACAGCAGCTCAGTCGGAGCAATCAGCTCCTTGCCCTGCGGTGTGCGAAAGCGAAATCGCAGCCGATAGCGCAACTGAAACTCGCGCACCTGACCGGAGGTGTTGACGCCGACGACAGTTTTTTCGCGCGTCTCTTGCAGTATGTCCAGGATCGCGTCGGCGCCTGCCTGGGCCTTGGCGTCCTCGACCAGAACCACGCCACTTCGGGCGGTCAAATTGCGTTTGAACTCGTTGCCAAACGGGGATGTCTCGCTGACATTCACGAACAGTGAGCGGAACGCCAGCTCGGGTGCGCCGCGCAATTTGAAGCCGCAGCCAGTCAAGGCCAATGCGGCCCCTGCGGCGAGCATGCAACGGCGCTGCATCATGTGACCACGTTGACCAGGCGCCCGGGCACCACGATCACCTTGCGCACCTTGGCGCCCTGGGCCAGGTCGACAAACACCTCGCTGTTGATCGCGGCGTGTTCGATCGCCTGACGGCTGGCGCTGGAGGGTACCCGAATGGCGCCGCGCAGCTTGCCGTTGATCTGCAACATGAGTTCAAGCTCGTCCTGCTTGAGCGCGGCCGGATCGACCTTGGGCCAGGGCGCATCGAGCAGTTCGCCGTGCTGGCGCGCATAGCCCAGCGCGTCCCACACTGACTGGCAGATGTGGGGCGTGACCGGATACAAGGCGCGCAGCAAGATGCCGAAGCATTCGCGCAACGCCACCGATTCGCCGGTACCGCCGTCCGACTTGAAGTCCTCCAGCGCGTTGAGCATCTTCATCGCGCCCGAGACCACTGTGTTGTACTGCATGCGCTGGTAGTCGTAGTCCACCTGCTTGAATATGCTGTGCACCTCGCGGCGCAAGTCGGCCGCCGCCTTGCCGTAGACGGTGTTCGGCGCCACCGCCACCGGCATGTCGACCAGCTTGACGCCGAAGTTCCAGACCCGGCGCAAGAAGCGGTACGAACCTTCCACCGCCGCGTCGTTCCACTCCAGCGTGGCCTCGGGTGGCGCAGTGAACATGGTGTACAGGCGGGCCGTGTCGGCACCGTATTTCTCGATCAGGTCCTGCGGATCCACGCCGTTGTTCTTGCTCTTGCTCATGGTGCCCACGCCTTCGTAGTTCACCGCGCTGCCGTCGCTCCTGCGCTTGGCGCCGATCACCTTGCCACTGTCGTCGTGGATGTCCTCCACATCATGCGGCCAGAAATATTCGATGCCGCCGCCCGGATTCTTGCGCGAATAGATGTGGTTGAGGACCATGCCTTGGGTCAGCAACCGGGTGAAGGGTTCGTCGACGTCCAGCAGATCGAGGTCGCGCATCACCTTGGTCCAGAACCGGGCGTACAGCAGGTGCAGGATGGCGTGTTCGATGCCGCCGATGTACTGGTCCATCGGCATCCAGTATTTGGCGCCGTCGCCGACCATGGCCTGGCTGTTGTGCGGGTCGCAATAGCGCATGAAATACCAGGCGCTGTCGACGAAGGTATCCATGGTATCGGTCTCGCGCCGGGCCGGCTTGCCGCAGACCGGGCAGGTGACGCCGGCGTGAAAGCCCTCGTGCTGGTTCAGCGGATTGCCCGAACCGTCCGGAATGCAATCCTGCGGCAACACCACCGGCAGGTCCTTTTCGGGTACCGGCACCGCGCCGTGCTCATCGCAATGGATGATGGGGATCGGCGTGCCCCAGTAGCGCTGGCGGCTGACACCCCAGTCGCGCAGGCGCCAGGTCGTCAACTTCTCGCCCAGGCCGCGCGCATGCATCGCATGGGCGACCGCATCGACCGCCGGCTGGTAGGCCAGGCCGCTGAAGCTGTCCGAATTGATGGTCACGCCGCGCTGTTTGTCGCTGTACCAGTCCTGCCAGTTGTCGTAGTCGTAGCGGTAGCCGTCGATCAGCACTACTTCAACGATCGCGATGCCGTATTTCTTCGCGAAGATGAAATCGCGCTCGTCGTGCGCGGGCACGCCCATGACCGCGCCGTCGCCATAGCCCATCAACACATAGTTGCCGACCCACAGTTCAATCTGCTCGCCATTCAGTGGATGGGTGACGTACAGCCCGGTGCGCATGCCCTCTTTCTCTCGCAGCGCCAACTCGGCTTCGGTGGTTCCGCCGCGTTTGCATTCCTCGATGAAGGCAGCCAGTGCCGGGTTGGTCGACGCCGCATGGCTGGCCAGCGGGTGCTCGGGTGCGACAGCGCAGAAGGTGACGCCCATGATGGTATCGGCGCGGGTGGTGAACACATACATGCGCCCGTCGCCAATGAGGCTGCCCGATGCATCACGGATGTCGTGTGTGAACGCGAAGCGCAGGCCCTCGCTCTTGCCGATCCAGTTTTCCTGCATCAGCTTGACGCGTTCGGGCCAGCCCGGCAGTTGCTGCTGCACCTGTCCCAGCAGTTCCTCGGCGTAGTCGGTGATCTTGAGGTAATAGCCCGGGATCTCGCGCTTTTCAATCGGTGCGCCGGTGCGCCAGCCCTTGCCGTCGATCACCTGCTCATTGGCCAGCACGGTCTGGTCGACCGGGTCCCAGTTCACGACCTGGGTCTTGCGGTAGGCAATGCCCTTGTCCAGCATCTTCAGGAACAGCCACTGGTTCCACTTGTAGTAGCTCGGGTCGCAGGTTGCGACCTCGCGGCTCCAGTCGATCGCCAGTCCGAGCGCCTGCATCTGCTGCTTCATGTAGGCAATGTTCTCGCGCGTCCACTTTGCGGGGGGAACGCCGTTCTTGAGCGCGGCGTTCTCGGCCGGCAGGCCAAAGGCGTCCCAGCCCATCGGCATCAGCACGTTAAAGCCTTGCATGCGCAGCTGTCGGGCCAGCATGTCGTTGATGGTGTAGTTGCGCACATGCCCCATATGCAGCTTGCCGCTGGGATAGGGCAGCATCGAGCAGGCGTAGTACTTCTTGCGCGTGGCGTCTTCATGGACGCGGTAGGCGTCGCGGCTGATCCAGTGTTCCTGGGACGCAGCCTCGACCTCTAGGTGGTTGTATTTGTCGTGCATGGGGGTCGGCGGGCGGCGCCAGTGCCGCTCGGGCTTGATTCTAGGTGTTCAATGCCCGCGTTTCGGGCTGCGCCGGCCAGGCGGGCCCGCGTTGTGGACCAGGCCGCGAGGCTCAACGGGTCGGCTTCTCGGGCTCGGCGACAAAACCGATGCGGCCCAGGCCGGCCTTTTGCGCCAGGCCCATGAGCTCGACTACCTGGCCATAGGGCAGCGACGCGTCGGCCCGCAGTTGCAGCTCGGAATCCGGATTTTCGCTGCCGACCCTGGCCAGCTCGCTTGTCAGCTCGTCCCTGGACACGGGCCTATCGTTCAGGAATGCCTGCCCGCTCTTGTCCACGCTCAACAGCACCGACTCCGGCGCATTGCCGGCGCTGGCGGCATCGCTGCGCGGCAGGTCCAGCCGGATCGAGCTGGCCAGCAGCGGCGCGGTGATGATGAAGATCACGACCAGTACCAGCATCACGTCGATCAGCGGCGTCATGTTGATCTCGCTCATCGGCACGTTGCCGCTGCTGCGATCCAGTAGTCCGAATGCCATGCCAATCAGTCCTGCGCTTGCGTGGGCGGCAAGGGGTGCGCAAGCAGTTCGCGCAAATCGCGTGCGAAACCCTCCAGCTCGGCCTCGATACGGCCGATCTGGCGGCCCAGCACGTTGTACGCCAGCACGGCCGGAATTGCGACTGCCAGCCCGGCGGCCGTCATGATCAGCGCTTCGCCAACCGGACCGGAGATCTTGTCGATGGTGATCTGGCCGGCGCTCGATATCGCCAACAATGCATGGTAGATGCCCCATACCGTGCCCAGCAATCCGACAAAGGGCGCAGTGGCACCTACCGTTGCCAGCAAGACCTGGCCGAACTGCAGCTTGTGTAGCCCGGCATGCAGCTGCTGGCGCAATACCCGCGTCAGTTGCTGGGAGCGGTCACCCGCATGGGCCAGGGTTCCGCTGCCCTGAATCTGAGTAGCGGCAATCAGGGGTGCGACCAGCGCCTCGCGGTCGAAGGCTTGCGCCTTGCGCTGGCCTTCGGCCAGGTCGGCCGATTGCCAGAATGCCAGCGTGCTGCGACTCACGTCGCGACCTGCGCGGCGCAGCAGCCAGGATTTCCACAGGATGACGAACCAGCTGCTGACTGACATCAGCAGCAACAGCAGCACCACCAGATTGCTCACCACATCGCCCTGGGCGAGCAGTTGCACCAGGCTCATGCGCGGGTCCTCGCGGATTGTGAAGGCGTGTCGCTCATGGTTCGGCCGTGTCGGCCTTGCCCAGCCCCAATACATCGAACATGTCGTACAGGCCCGACTTGTGCTTTGCCAGGAAGCGCACGGCCCGCAAGCTGCCTTGCGCATAGGTGCTGCGGCTCGATGACCTGTGGGAGATCTCGATCCGTTCGCCGGCACCGGCGAACAGCACCGTATGGTCGCCCACGATGTCACCACCGCGAATTGTTGCAAAGCCAATGCTGGACGGGTCGCGCTCACCGGTGACGCCGTGGCGCGCATATACCGCGCAGTCCTTCAATTGCCGGCCGCTTGCCTGGGCAATGACTTCGCCCATCTTGAGCGCAGTGCCCGATGGCGCGTCGACCTTGTGGCGGTGATGGGCTTCGATGATCTCGATGTCGTAGCCGGTGGCCATTGCGCGCCCGGCCAGCTCGAGCAGTTTGAGCGTGACGTTGACGCCGACACTCATGTTGGGCGCCATCATGATGGCGATGTCCTTGGCAAATGCCTGGACGCGGGCCTTTTGCTGCTCGTCAAAACCGGTCGTGCCAACGACGGCATTGACTCCCAGTGTGCTGCAGACGGCCAGGTGGGCCAAAGTGCCTTCGGGTCGGGTGAAATCGATCAGCACGTCGCAGCCGGTCAGGCCCTGCTGCAGATCGGCCGTGACCAGCACGCCGCTTTGAAATCCGGCAAATGCGCCGGCATCCGTGCCGATCGCCGGGCTGCCGGCAATGTCCAGTGCGCCGGCCAGTTCGCAGTCGTCGCTGGCGCGCACTGCGTCAACCAACATCTGCCCCATGCGGCCGGAGGCGCCGGCAATGCAGATCCTGCGCTTGCGCTCGATCGCCATGCCGGCTGTGTTCAGGGTTTTGCCGGCTCGAGCGGCGGATAGCTTGCCGGAAGCGGTGGCACGACGCGTGCGGGCGTTGCGGGCTTTTCCGGGTCCTTGGCGGCTTGCTGGAAGTTCTTCAGCGACTCTTCGCTGGCCTCGAGCACCGGCACCTTGGCCGACTTGCGCCCCGAATCGAGCGAGGACACGAACTCGGCCTCGCTCGGCATGGGATCGGCTTCAAAGCGCTCCAGCGTGTCATTGGCAAAGTGCACCGTCAGCTTGCGCAATTGCCGTTCTTCACCGGTGCGCCGCAGGCTGAAGACGTAGTCCCAGCGATCGGCATGAAACACGCTCTGCAGCAAGGGCGTGCCAAGCAGGTCGCGCACCGCTTGGCGCGGCAGGCCGGGCTTGAGCAGTTCGACTTGCTCGCTGGTGATGACATTGCCCTGCACCACGTCGATCTTGTAGGGAGTCACGACGCCGGCAATTCGATTGCTGGCACCGTCGAAGCTCGAACATGCCGCCAAGCTGGCACAGACGGCCAGCAGCAGGCTGGCACGGGTCAGGAGGGCGGGTAAAAAACGCATGCAACAGGGCGACGATATGATCCGATGATTGTAGCCGCTGCGTCGTGGACGGCGCGCCAGCCACCGGAGGTAAACATGGCCCTGGCCAATATCGATGAACTCAAGAGCACCGGGCTCAAGGCCACCGTCCCGCGACTGAAGATTCTGGAAATATTCCAGAAGGGCGAGCAACGCCACATGACGGCCGAGGACGTTTACCGCGCCCTGCTCGACGATCATTCCGACGTTGGGCTGGCCACCGTTTATCGGGTTCTGACACAGTTCGAGCAGGCCGGCCTGCTGTCGCGCAGCCATTTCGAAAGCGGCAAGGCGGTGTACGAACTCAACGAAGGCCAGCACCATGACCACCTGGTCTGCCTGGATTGCGGCCGGGTCGAGGAGTTCTACGACGCGGAAATTGAAAAGCGCCAGCAAGTGGTGGCCAAGGCCAAGGGCTTCGTGATCGCCGACCACGCATTGAGCCTGTACGCCAACTGCAGCAAGGACAACTGCCCGAGTCGGCCCAAATCGCTGCGTACCGGCGGCTGAGCCGCCTCGGCTTCAAGTGCCCGGGCGCGCAGGCTGCTTCTGGTCCATTGCCTTGCGGTGGCGTTCGACAAACTCCTGGTAGGTGTCGATTCCGCGCAGCTTCAATATGGTGCTTCGCACGGCAGCCTCGACCAGCACCGCGATGTTGCGCCCGGCAACGACCTGCACCACGACCTTGAGAATCGGGATGCCCAGAACGTCCTGGGTCAACGGCTCGTAGGGGATGCGCTCGTATTCGCGCTCCAGTGTCTCGCGGCGCACCAAATGCACGATCAGTTTGAGGCGGATCTTGCGCCGCACGGCGGTTTCGCCAAATATCGCGCGGATGTCCAGCAGCCCGATGCCGCGCACCTCCAGCAGGTTCTGCAACAGATCCGGACAGCGCCCCTCGACCGTTGTCTGGTTGATGCGATACAGGTCGACCGCATCGTCGGCCACCAGGCCGTTGCCACGGGAGATCAGCTCCAGGCCCAGTTCGCTCTTGCCCAGGCCGGACTCGCCGGTGATCAGAACGCCCAGGCCCAGGATGTCCATCAATACGCCGTGCATCGACGCACGCTCTGCAAAATGCTTGGACAGATAGGCGCGCAGCACGTCGATCACGAAGGCTGAAGAGGCCTGGGTTGCGAACATCGGAATTTGTGCCCGCTCGCACAAGGACAGCAGGGCATCAGGCGCCTCCTGACCGTCGGCCAGCACCAATGCGGGCGGCTCCAGCGTGACGATGCGTGAGATGCGGCGCGCGCAGTCTTCCTGTGTGGCGTTGGTCAGGTAGGCGATTTCCCGTTCGCCCAGGATCTGTACCCGATAGGGGTGGATGTAGTTGAGGTAGCCGACCAGATCGGCGCCCGAACTGGCGGCCTGTATCGCGACTTCGTCAAAGCGCCGCTCGGAGGCGCCCAGCCCGGCCACCCATTGCCATTTCAGGTAGGCGCGAAATTCCTCGAACAGGACATCGGCGCTGACGACGGTGGGTTTCACGGCGAGTCAGGCCGCAGTGCCATCGGGCTCAGGCCGGCTGAGCCGATTGCCACTGCGAAATAAGGGTATGCAATTGCGCAGCGTCCGAGCAATTGCTCATCTTGTCGCGCAGTTGTCCGTCGCTGAGCAATTCGGCGATCTCGGACAGGATCTCCAGATGCTTCTGGGTTGCCGCCTCCGGCACCAAAAGGAAGATCAACAGTTTGACGGCCTGGTCGTCGGGGGCATCAAATCCGATCGCCGATTCCATCTGGAAAACGGCAGCCATCGGGGCCTTGAGGCCCTTGATACGGCCATGGGGAATGGCCACGCCGTGACCAAGACCAGTCGAGCCAAGGCGCTCGCGTGAAAAAAGGCTGTCGGTGACCAGCGCGCGGCTCAGGCCGTGCAGGCTTTCGAACAACAAACCAGCCTCTTCAAAGGCCCGCTTCTTGCTGGTGGCATCAACCCGCACAAGTACTTGTGCGGGCGGCAGGATGGAAGCAAGTCGATTCATGATGGGATGCAGATTATGCACACAAAAAAAACGCCCGGGGTCCGGGCGTTAGCTGTTGCCAAGGATAGTACAAGCTTACATCAGACGCTTGGGCGCCTCGTGGTGATGGTCCTGCAGCCGGTCCTTGTGGCGGGCCACTTGCCGATCAAGCTTGTCGACCAGATCGTCAACCGCAGCGTACAGATCGGAGTGCGAGCTTTCGGCAAACATATCGTTGCCTTTGACATGAATATTGCATTCGGCGCGCTGCCTTCGCTCCTTTTCCTTGAGTTTCTCTACAGTCAGAAGTACTTTGACGTCGACAACCTGGCCAAAGTGGCGGGTGATTCGATCGAGCTTGGTCGTTACATAGTTACGCAGGGCCGGTGTGACCTCGAGGTGATGACCGCTGATCGTCAAGTTCATGGATATCCTCCTGTATCGCTCGCCATTGAAAAGCCGCGGCCGTCCAGACCACGACGGAAGGCCTGCTACGCCGCGGTGCGGTGTCCCATGCCAGTCGATTCACTATGCCCGCGAATAGTCGATCGCGCAAGCCCAAATGGCCAACAACAGGAACGATTTGCCATTTGTAATGCTTGTCTCGAGTTTCGCAATGCAAGATGTTGACAAGCCCATGCAATAGACTGTGGCGCTACATACGATGTGCACATGAGTCTGGACACCATCATTCATGCCGGAATGCGGGAGTACGATCGACCCACGATCGGCCTGGTGTTGATGGGTGGTGGCGCCCGCACGGCCTATCAGGTTGGTGTGTTGCGGGCGCTGGCCAAGATGCTGGCGGACCGCCATGATGGGCCGCATACGTTTCCGTTCCAGGTGCTGGTCGGGACCTCTGCCGGCGCGATCAACGCCGCATTTCTGGCCAGCCGCGCCATCTCCGGACTGCAGGCTTTCGAGGATCTGGCCTACTTCTGGAGCAAGTTGCGTTGCACCGACGTATACGACCTCAACGTGCCGCCCTGGGTGCGGTTCAGTCGCATCGCCGTTGCGCTCAGCCTGTCACGCCATGCCCAGGCCAATGGCGCGATGATGAACAATTCGCCGCTGCGCCAGACCTTGAGCCAGGGCATTCCGCTCGATGGCATCGGCAATGCGCTGCGCTCCAACACGATTGATGCACTGGCGGTCACCGGATCAAGCTATACCAGTGGTGTGCACTGGACGTTTTGCCATACTGCCAGCCGGATGGAGTTTGAGGGCTGGAGCCGGCCGGGTCGACGCGCCGAGTTCCAGAAGTTGACCATCGACCACTTGATGGCGTCCAGCGCTATCCCGTTCCTGTTCCCTGCGACTGCCTTGCGTGTCGACGGGCGCAACGAGTTTTTTGGTGATGGATCGATGCGACAGGTCACTCCCCTTTCGCCGGCCATGCATCTGGGCGCCAGCAAGATGCTGGTGGTGGGCGTCGGCCAGCCCGAGCGCCCCGAAGGGCCGCAGCAGGCCGACGAAAAGGCTGTCGCGCCCGCGCGCGGGCCGACCCTGGGCAGCATGGCCGGGCATGTGATTGCAAGCGTATTTCACGACACCCTGCAGGCCGACGTTGAACAGACGCGGCGCGTCACCCAGACCATCAACCAGCTATCACGGGAAACAGCTGAAGCCATGCGCTACAAGGCGATCGATGTACTGGCGGTGGCGCCCAGTCAATCATTGGACGACCTGGCGCAGAAGTTCACCGGCGACTTGCCAACCAGCATTCGCCATGCCATGAGCGCTTTGGGCGTACTCAAGGGAAGCGGCGGCACGCTGGCCAGTTACCTGTTGTTTGAGCCACGATTCGTACAGGCCCTGATGGATCTGGGAGAACACGATGCGATGGTGTTGAAGCAGGAGCTGCTGGAGCTGGTACTGGGCTACTGAGCCATCACTGCCGACGCGCAGTCACTTGTCTGTCAGCAAGGGCCGCGGGGCCGCCCTGTCCAATCCGGCGCAGCAGGTAGAGCCCTAACAAAGTGCTCCACGATGTGCAGCGCGTAATTGCCAGCGACTGTGGCGAGAAACTGCTGAAAATCCACGCCGGCTGCGTCGTCGGCGCGATCCGAGATAGTGCGAACCGCCGCGAAAGGGAGTCCGTAGTCATGGCACACCTGGGCTACCGCGGCACCTTCCATCTCGATCGCCAGGGGCTCCAGCGCATGGCTGCGCAACGCCTCCTGCACTGCACGTGCCGATGCAATGGTCGCGATAAATCGGTCGCCACTGGCGATCAGTCCGGTATGGACGGTCGGTGGCCTTGTTGGTGCCGCAATGCCGGCTGCGGATTGCACGCTGGCAAGGGCCGCATGACTGGCCTGCACCAGCAAATGGGTCAACATCGGGTCGCAAGCAAATAGTGCCTGCCGGTACAAAGGCACCTCGAAGCGCGGGAACAGCGGCGAGGCGTCCATATCGTGCTGCACAAAATGGCTGCCCACCACCAGGTCGCCAACCTGTACCGCGTCGTCCAGCGCACCAGCAACTCCGGTGAACACGATTCGATCGCATGCGAAAGCCTCGATCAGGGTCGTCGCGGTGCTGGCAGCAGCGACCTTGCCGATGCGCGACAAGGCCAGCACCACCAGCTTGCCGTGCAACCGCCCGCAATGAAAATCGCGTCCAGCACGGCGTACCGTGCGCGGCTGCTCCAGTCGGGCGAGCAGACCCAGCTGTTCCTGCTCAAGCGCGCTGAGGATCGCGGTCGTCGCCATGCCCGGTCGCGAACGGCTATTTGTCGCGCAGTTCGCGGCGCAGTATCTTGCCGACCGGTGTCTTGGGCAGGTCGGCGCGGAACTCCACCTGTTTTGGCTGCTTGTAGCCGGTCAGGTTTTCCTTGCAATAGGCGCGCACGCGGGCTTCGGTCAGGGCCGGGTCTTTCTTGACGATGACCAGTTTGACGGCCTCGCCGGTCCGGGCGTCCGGCACGCCGACGCAGGCGCATTCCATGACCCCGTCGAGTTGGCTCACAAGGTCTTCGATCTCGCTCGGGTAGACATTGAAGCCGCTGACCAGCACCATGTCCTTTTTGCGGTCGACGATCCTGAAGTAGCCGCGCTGGTCCATCACGCCGATGTCGCCGCTCTTGAAATAGCCGTCTGTCGTCATGACCTTGGCCGTCTCGTCGGGTCGCTGCCAGTAGCCGGCCATGACCTGCGGCCCCTTGATGGCGATCTCGCCCGGCTCGCCAATGGCGACCGGCTTGCCGTCGTCGTCCAGCAGCTTCATCCAGGTATTGGGCAGCGGCACGCCGATGGAGCCGCTGTATTCGGTGGCATTGGCCGGATTGCCACTGGCCGTGGGCGAGGTCTCGCTCAGGCCATAGCCTTCCAGAATCGGACGCCCGGTTTTCTCCAGCCAGAGCTTGGCTACCGCGCTTTGCACCGCAGTGCCGCCACCGGTGGCCGCAACCAGGTGGCTCCAGTCCACGGTCTTGAAGTCGGGATGGTTGGCCATGCCATTGAACAGCGTATTGACCGCCGGCATCAGGTGAATGGTGTGCCGCGACAGTTCCTTGAACATGGCGGGCAGGTCGCGCGGGTTGGCGATCAGTATCAGCTTGCCGCCCACCCGCATGGCCAGCATCATGCAATAGGTGAAGGCAAAGATGTGGTACAGCGGCAAGGCGCAGACCATGGTCGGTTGTTCTTTGGCCGGTATGGTCTTGAGCAACGGTGCACCCCAGACCTCGTTTTGCAAGACGTTGGCCACCAGGTTGCGGTGCAGCAGCACGGCACCCTTGGACAGGCCGGTCGTGCCGCCGGTGTACTGCAGCACGGCCACGTCATCGGCATTGATCGCCGGGCGCGTCAGCGTGGCCGACGTGCCGCGCGCCACCGCCTCATTGAAGCGGACGGCGCCTTGCAGCGTGAATGGCGGAACCATCTTCCTGGCATGGCGCACGACATAGTTGACCAGGCTGCCCTTGAGCAGCCCGAGCTGGTCGCCCATGGCGCACAACACGACATGCTGGAGTGCGGTTGCAGCGATGCATTTTTCCAGCGTTGCCGCGAAGTTTTCCAGCACCACGATGGCCTTGGCACCCGAGTCCTTGAGCTGGTGTTCAAGTTCGCGCGCCGTGTACATCGGATTGACATTGACCAGCACCAGCCCGGCCCGCAGTATTGCGGTCACGACCACCGGGTACTGCGGCATATTGGGCAGCATCACCGCAACCCGGTCGCCCTTGACCAGGCCCAGTCCCTGCAGGTAGGCGCCGAAGGCCTGGCTCAGGCTGTCGGTCTGGCGAAAGCTGATGTCGCGGCCCATGAAGCTGTAGGCGATGCGACTCCCATGCTGCTTGAAGCTCGCGTCGATCAGTTCGACCAGCGATTCATATTGCACAACGTCGATATCCGCAGGCACGCCGGGCGGATAGCTTGAGAGCCAGATGCGCTCTTCACTCATGGTCGTGTGTCTCCAAAATCCAGGCCGGGCTGGTTAGCCTGGTGCAGATGCGCCGGCTAATCTTTTGTCCGCTGGTGTCCCTGCCTTGTCTGATCTGGCACCGCGCCAACAGCGCGCGCCAACTACGAGTGGCTGTGGCTGCGTGCTATTCGATCGCCCTGCCCATCTCTTCGACGACCTTCTTGGCATCGCCAAACACCATCATGGTCTTGTCCATATAGAACAACTCGTTGTCCAGGCCGGCGTAACCGGCCGCCATCGAGCGCTTGTTGACGATCACCGTCTTGGCCTTGTAGGCCTCCAGGATCGGCATGCCGTAAATGGCGCTGCCCTTTTGTAGCGCGGCCGGGTTCACCACATCATTGGCGCCCAGGATGATGGCCACGTCGGCCTGGGCGAACTCGCCATTGATGTCCTCCATCTCGAACACCTGGTCATACGGTACCTCGGCCTCGGCCAGCAACACGTTCATGTGCCCGGGCATGCGTCCCGCAACCGGATGGATCGCGTACTTGACGTTGACACCCTTGTGGATCAGCTTTTCGGCCAGTTCGTTGACGGCATGCTGGGCACGGGCCACGGCCAGACCATAGCCTGGCACGATGATCACGGTTTCGGCATTCGCCAGGATGTAAGCTGCATCGTCGGCGCTGCCGCTCTTGACCGGCCGCTGTTCTGCGGCACCGGCAGCGACCACGGTCTCGCCGCCAAAGCCGCCCAGGATCACGTTGAAGAACGAGCGATTCATCGCCTTGCACATGATGTAGGACAGGATGGCGCCCGAACTGCCCACCAGCGAGCCGGCGATGATCAGCATGCTGTTGTTGAGCGAAAAGCCGATGCCAGCTGCCGCCCAGCCCGAATAGCTGTTGAGCATGGACACCACCACCGGCATGTCGGCGCCGCCGATCGGGATGATGATGGTCACGCCGATCACGAAGGCAAGCACCAGCAGCAACGCCAGGTCCATCTTGGACTCGCTCATGGTGAAGCCGACGATGAAAAACAGCATCGCCAGACCCAGCACGGCGTTCAGCGCATGCTGGCCCTTGAACTGCACCGGCGCGCCCTGGAACAGGCGAAACTTGTATTTGCCGCTGAGCTTGCCAAAGGCAATCACCGAGCCACTGAAGGTGATGGCGCCGATCGCAGCGCCCAGGGCCAGTTCGAGGCGGTTGCCGGCCGGAATCGCGCTGCCCTTGGCTGTGATGCCAAAGGCTGCTGGTTCAACCGCCGCCGCAATCGCGATGAACACCGCCGCCAGGCCGATCATGCTGTGAAAGAACGCGACCAGTTCGGGCATCTGCGTCATCTCGACCGTCCTGGCGCGGTAGGCGCCATAGGCGCCGCCGGCCAGCAGGCCGATCAGCACCCAGACCATGCCCATGCCGAAGTTGTCGGACAGATTGCCAATCAGGAATACGGTCGTGACCGTGGCAATGGCCATGCCGGTCATGCCGAACATGTTGCCGCGGATCGACGTGGTCGGATGGCTCAGGCCCTTGAGCGCCTGTATGAAAAAGACCGATGCGACCAGATACAGCAGGGTGACCAGGTTCATGCTCATTTGGATTTCTCCGCGCCGGGGTCAATCGCCTTCTTCTCCTTCTGCCTGAACCTCTCGAGCATGCGCCGCGTGACCAGGAAGCCGCCGAAGATGTTCACCGACGCCAGCGCCACCGCCAGCACGCCCATGGATTTGCCCAGAAAGGTCTCGGTCAGCGCGGCAGCCAGCATGGCGCCGACGATGACGATGGCCGAGATCGCATTGGTGACCGCCATCAGGGGCGTGTGCAGGGCCGGAGTCACGGTCCAGACCACGTGGTAGCCCACGTAGATGGCCAGTACAAAGATGATCAGGTTGGTGATCGTGGGGGAAACGAGGTCCATCTGGGTTCTCCGATTGGGTGGTCGCACAGCCGGGCGGCACGCGACGCGTTGCTCACTTGCGTTTGACTTCTCCGCCCTGGGTCATCAGGCAGGCTGCGACGATGTCGTCTTCCATATCGACTGTCAGGCCGCTGTCCTTGGGCAATATCAGCTTGAGGAAATCGAGCACGTTGCGCGCATACAGCGAGGACGCATCGGCGGCCACCAGGGCCGGCAGATTGGTCTCGCCGACGATGGTCACGCCGTGCTTGCGTACTGTCTTGTCGGCCTCGGACAGCGGGCAGTTGCCGCCACCGTCGGGCCCCTTGCCGGCCGCGATGTCGATGATCACCGAGCCGGGCTTCATGCTCTTGACCATCTCCTCGGTGATCAGTGTGGGCGCCGGCCGGCCGGGTATCAGGGCGGTCGAAATCACGATGTCTGCCTGGGCGACCCGCTTGGCCACCTCGATCTTCTGCCGATCGAGCCAGCTTTGCGGCATCGGCTTGGCATAGCCGCCGACACCGACCGCCGCTTCCTTCTCTTCCGCGGTGTCATACGACACCTCGATGAACTTGGCACCCAGCGATTCGACCTGCTCCTTGACGCTGGGGCGCACGTCGGATGCCTCGATCATGGCGCCCAGGCGCTTGGCGGTCGCAATGGCCTGCAAGCCGGCCACGCCCACACCCAGGATCACCACCCGCGCCGCCTTGACGGTGCCGGCAGCGGTCATCAGCATCGGAAAGAAGCGCTGGTACTTGTCGGCCGCCATCATCACGGCCTTGTAGCCCGCGATATTGGCCTGCGATGACAACACGTCCAGGCTCTGCGCACGCGTGGTGCGCGGCGCCGCTTCGAGCGCAAAACTGGTCAAGCCTGCACTTGCCAGCCGCTGCAGACCTGCGCCATCGAAGGGGTTGAGCATGCCGACCAGGAAACTGCCCGACTTCATCATCGCGGCCTCGGCATCCGACGGTATGCGGACCTTGAGCACCAGTTCGCAGCCGAGGGCGCCGGCGGCGTCGGTGATCGTTGCACCGGCGGCTTCGAACGCGGCATCGGTGAAACTGGCGCTGACGCCGGCACCAGACTGCACGCTCAAGGTATGACCTTGCGCGGCGAGCTTTTTGGCAGTCTCGGGGGTCAGCGCAATGCGGGTTTCTCCCGCAGTGGTCTCGGCGGGTACGCCAATTTGCATGGAGTAACTCCTCTTTTTATGGTGTGGGGCAGGACTTGCCTGAAGCTTACATTAGTTTGATAGCGCGCCCACTAACAGCGGTACAGGTAACGGGAGCCCGATTCGCCTGTGGCAGCGGCACTGGCTGCTGGAGCCCCGTCCATAATGCGCCATGCCCCATCGATGGAAACCCAATGCCACGGTCGCCGCGGTAATCGAGCGCGACGGCCGCTACCTGCTGGTGGAGGAGCGCACGTCCAGCGGATTGATGTTGAACAACCCGGCCGGGCATCTGGATCCGGGTGAATCGCTGCTGCAGGCCTGTGTGCGCGAAACTCTGGAGGAAACGGCCCACCATTTCACGCCCACGGCCCTGGTGGGTATCTACATGGCGCGGACCCGCGAGAGCGGCAACGGCGTCGACCGGACCTGGTTGCGCACGGCCTTCACCGGTGAGTTGGGCCAGATCGAACCCGGCCGCGCGCTCGATACCGGTATCGAGCGCACGCTGTGGTTGACGCTGGACGAACTGCGCGCCAGCGTTGCGCGCCACCGCAGCCCATTGCTGTTGCGCTGTGTCGAAGACCACGCGGCTGGTCAGCGCCTGCCCTTGCAGGCCATGTACACCGACCCATCGGTGTACGCGCACAACTGATCGCACAAGCGACCTGCCGCGGCTTGGCGTCGACCAGCCGCAGTGACCTGTCGTTGCCCCGTCGCGCGCTGCCGACCCGGGTTGCCGCTGTGGCGGCCGGTCGGTGTCAGTCCGCGCCAAGCCGCAGGCGGTCCGGCTGGCGCCGTTCGATGGCGTATTTCAACAATGCCGCGCTGCGGTACAAGCCGTGCGCGAACTTGCCGTAGGGCAGGGTCAGAAACAGCGCCATCACCGCGCCCAGGTGCACTGCCAGCCAGATGATTTGGCCCGGCAGGCCGCGCGAAAGCCACAGGCCCATCCCGCTCAGGCTGGTCAGAAACAGCAGCGCGATGAAACCCAGGTCGATCGGGCGCTGCGCCTTGTCGCCATGCTCCGGGTGTCGGCGCAGATGCAGCACGAACAGGCCCGCCGGACCAACCAGCAGCCCGATGCCGCCCAGCGCGCCCAACAGCTTGGGCAGGCTGGGCAGGTCGTAGGGCGCGATCCAGCCCAGCGCATAGTGGTACAGCGTGCCCATGCTGGTGGCGGCAAAACACAGCAGAAAACCGTAGAAGCTCAAATGGTGCAGGCGGCGCCTGGCGTCGGTCCAGCGATCGTCTTCGTTGTGGCAACCCTCGCCGTGGCCGCCGCCCAGATGGGTCAGTGCGAGCACGTTTGCGGTGGCCTCGCGCCGCGCCGCGCCCCGGTCGACCGGATCGCCCGGTGGCGCCTGGTCACGCCAGAAACGGCGCACGCCGATCGCCAGCGCGAGGGTCACGAAAGCGAACACTGGCAGGAACATGGCCACCATCAGGCCATGCGGAAAGATGGCGTAAAAGTTGCCATCGACCGGAATCTGCAGCAGATTGCCGCTGCGTGCCGCGGCCAGCAGCAGGAACAGCGCCAATGCGAGGAAAAGCGCCAGCGCCAGCACCAATCCATTGTGCTGGTACAAGCTGCCCATGCCCTGTGGCCAGGCATAGTGGGCATAGGTACGCACCCGCACTTTGGCCATGGCCAGTGGCACATTGACGCCAAATTCATGCGGCGGTGCGTACTGGCAGGCATGCAGGCAGGCGCCGCAGTTGTGGCACAGGTTGGCCAGGTAATGCACGTCGCCGATGCCAAATGCGAGTCGGCGCGTCATGGCCGGAAAAACGGCGCAAAAGCCTTCGCAGTAGCGACAGGCGTTGCAGATCTGCATCTGGCGCGCCACTTCGGTCTCGGCATCGGATGGCGCCGGCACGCCATTGGCCAACGCGCGCGCCTGCTGCACCAGTTCAGCGAGCGGCGGCATCGGCGGCCTCCGTTCCGGCGATGCGGCCAAAAGCGGTGCCGATCGTCATGCCGACGCCGGCGGTGTAGCCCTGGCCCAGCACATTGCCGGCCATGATCTCGCCGGCGGCAAACAGGTTGTCGCTGGGTACGCCAGAAAAATGAATCTGCGCGCGCGCGTTGACGCGCGTGCCCAGATAGGTGAAGGTGACGCCCGGGCGCAGCATGTAGCCATAAAACGGCGCGGTGTCGATCGGCCGCGCCCAATGCGTCTTGGGCGGTGCCAGGCCCTCGGTATGGCAATCGTCCAGCACGGCATGGTCGAAGCGCCCGCTGGCGCACGCGGCGTTGAATTCGTTCACGGTCTGCATGAAAGCGGCCTCGTCCAGACCGAGCATGCGCGCCAGTTCCGGCAGGCTGTCGGCCTGTGTGCCGTCAAACACCGGTGGCATGAAGCGCCCGATGGCCTTGGCGTCGATGATGGAATAGGCCCGCTGGGCCGGCTGCTGCGCCACCAGGCGGCCCCAGATCGCATAGCGCTTGGGCCAGAAGTCCTCGCCCTCGTCATGAAACCGCCTTGCGTCGCGGTTCACGACGATGCCCAGCGACACGCAATCGACCCGGGTGCAGATGCCGCCGTCGTATAGCGGTGCGCGCGCGTCGATCGCCACCATGTGCGCCTGGGTCGCGTCCCCGACGGTATCGGCGCCCTGGGCCATCAGGTCCTTGAGCAGCACACCCTGGTTGAAGCGCGTGCCGCGGATCAGGAAGTTGTCGGCCGGCCACTCCCCGGCAGCATTGCAGCCCCAGGCTTCGCGCAGCCATGCGCGGTTCGACTCAAAGCCGCCACTTGCCACGACGCAACTGTGTGCCGCAATGCGTTCGCCGGCCACCGTATGCGCGGCGACGAAGCGAGCGCCCTGCAGTTCCAGGTGCTGCACCGCCGTGTCGTAGCGGATATCGATGCCCAGTGTGCCGGCGCTGCGGTAGTAGGCGTTGACCAGCGCCTTGCCGCCGCCCATGAAGAAGGCATTGGTGCGCGAGAGATGCAGCGTGCCGGACAGCGAGGGCTGAAAGCGCACGCCGTGGCGGTGCATCCAGGGCCGCACGCGAGCCGAGTCGCGTATGGCGATGCGCGCCAGTTCCTCGTGCGTGCGGCCGGCTGTCACCTTGTGCAGGTCCTGCCAGAACTCCTCTTCGGGGTAGGCCTCGGTCAGCACATCCTGGGGCGTGTCGTGCATGCAGCGCAGGTTGCGGGTGTGCATCGAGTTGCCGCCGCGCCAGGCGCGCGGGGCGGCCTCGAGCAGGCATACGCTGGCGCCGGCCTCGCGGGCAGTCAGCGCTGCGCATAGTGCGGCATTGCCGCCGCCGATGACCAGTACGTCCAGCACAGTTGTTCAGTCCCGATACGACGGATCGATGCGATCGAGTTGGCGCAGCAGCGCCGGCCATTCCATCACGCCATAAGGCCTGCGCGTGCCGGGCTGGTGATTGTTCCAGGTCGCCCGAAGAACCTGCGGCGCAACCTGGCGCAGGGGGCTGTTGCATGACATCGCGGCTATCTGCGACTGGCAGGCCAGCTCCAGCCGATGCGCCCAGTTGAAGGCCTCGCCGCAGTTGCGCCCGACGATGATGGCGCCGTGGTTGCGCAGCAGCAGTGCCTCGCCCTGTCCCAGGTCGGCGACCAGTGAAACTTTCTCGGCATCGTCCAGCACCACGCCCTGGTAGTCGTGGCTGCCGATCTTGAGAAAGCGCATCGCCGTTTGCGTGATCGGCAACAGGCCGCATTCCAGTGCCGACACCGCCATCGAGGCCCAGCCGTGGGTGTGGATGATGCAGCCCACCTCGGGCCGCGCCGCATGGATGGCGCTGTGAATCATGTACCCGGTGCGGTTGATGCCGTAGTCCAGCGCGCCGAAATCCGGCTTGAACAGAATCTCGCCGGCCAGGTCGACCTTGATCAGGCAGGACGCCGTGATCTCCTCGTACAACATGCCATAGGGATTGAGCAGGAAGGCGTCGTCGTCGCCGGGGACGCGCATCGAGATATGGTTGGCCATCATGTCGGCCATACCGTACAGGGCCACCAGGCGGTAGCAGGCAGCCAGGTCGACCCGGGCCTGCCATTCCGGTTCCGGGCACTGCCCGTGCAGGCTGGGAATCGTCAGCGTGCCCTTGTGTGGCGGCAAGTGGGCTTGCATCGCGTCAGTCGGGTTTCATGCCGGTGCGTGCCACGATCTCTTTCCAGATTTTTTGTTCACTGGCGATATAGGCGGCGTACTCGCTCGAAGGCCCGCCGCCGCCTTCGGCGTTGTCGAAGGCAAAGCGCTCCTGCACCGCCTTGGAGTGGATGGCCTTGGCACATTCCTCTTGCAACTGCTTGACGATGGCCGGCGGCGTGCCGGCCGGCGCATGGATGCCGTACCACTGGCTGGTCTCGAAGTTCTTGAACCCCATTTCCTGCACCGTGGGCACGTCGGGCAACGCGGCGATGCGCTTGGTGGTGCCGGTGGCGATGGCGCGCAGCTTGCCGGCCCGGATATGGGGCAACAGGGCCGGCGTGCCGGCGCTGCTGGCCTGCGTGCGCCCGGCCAGCAGGTCGGTCAGCTGCGGCCCGGTGCCGCGGTAGGGGATGTGGGTGATGAACATGCCGGTCACCAGCTTGAGGTATTCCATCGCCAGATGGCCGGCGCTGGCATTGCCGGCGCTGCCGTAGTTGAGTTTGCCCGGGTTCTTCTTCACATGGGCGACGAACTCCCTGAAGTTTTGCGCTGGCACGTCGGGGTTGATGACGAAGATGTTGGGCACCTTGGCCAGCAGCGTGATCGGAACGAAATCGCGGTTGACGTCAAACGGCTGGTTGTTCAGCATGTAGGGGTTGACCGCCAGCGTTCCCACGTGGGTGATGATCAGCGTATGCCCGTCGGGCGCCGCGGCCTTGGCCTCGGACATCGCCGGAACGCCGCCCCCGCCGCCCTTGTTATCGATGATCACGCCCACGCCGAGCTGGCGCGCCAGTTCGTCGGCCACGCTGCGCGCGACCACCGAGCTGGTTCCGCCAGGGGCGAAGGGCACGATGATGCGGATCGTTTTGGACGGCCATGCCTGCGCACGCACTTGTGGAGCGCCAAGAACGGCAGCAGCGCCAATGGCCAGGCTGAGTTTGCGGCGGTTGTGGGAAATGGTGCTCACGGCGGTCTCCGGCAATGGTTGATTGATGGCACGACTATCGGCGATGTTGCCAATGCGCGGAATTGGTGTTTACGCCGGCCACCGGCCTGACCGGACCAGCTCTGAGAAAATCGCGGGCATGGACAAACGGCAACGGGTGGTGGTGGGTTTGAGCGGCGGCGTGGACTCGGCCGTCACCGCATGGCTGCTCAAGCAGCAGGGCCATGAGGTGGTCGGCGTCTTCATGAAGAACTGGGAAGACGACGACGACAGTGCGTACTGCTCCTCGAACGTCGATTTTGTCGATGCGGCGGCAGTGGCCGACGTGATCGGCATCGAGATCGAGCATGTCAACTTTGCCAGCGAATACAAGGACCGGGTGTTTGCCGAGTTCCTGCGCGAGTACCAGGGCGGGCGCACACCGAACCCGGACATCCTGTGCAATGCAGAGATCAAGTTCAAGTCCTTTTTGGACCACGCATTGCACGTTGGTGCCGACACGATCGCGACCGGCCATTACGCGCGGGTGCGCCACAACCCGGCAACCAGCCTGTTCGAACTGCTCAAGGGGCTGGATCCTGCCAAGGACCAGAGCTATTTTCTGCACCGCCTGAACCAGGCCCAGCTGGCGCGCACGCTGTTTCCGCTGGGCGAGCTGCACAAGACCGAGGTGCGCCGCATTGCCGCCGAGATTGGATTGCCCAATGCCAAGAAGAAAGACTCAACCGGCATCTGTTTCATTGGCGAGCGGCCGTTTCGGGAGTTTTTGAACCGCTACATCGCCAACGCGCCGGGGCCGATCAAGGACGAGCGTGGCCGGGCGCTGGGCGAGCACGTCGGGCTGAGCTTTTACACCATCGGCCAGCGTCAGGGCCTGGGTATCGGCGGTGTACGGGCCAAGGGCGCGCAGCGCGGCGGCGGCGACCATGCGCCGTGGTTCGTCGCGCGCAAGGATATGACGACCAACACTTTGTGGGTGGTCCAGGGCCACGACCATGCGTGGCTGCAGTACGGCGCGTTGCAGGCGGCCGACAGCAGCTGGATCAGTGGCGTTGCGCCGCTGGCCGGCGATCTGGCGGCCAAGACGCG
>JBBKVW010000259.1:0-11257 GCA_037968655.1 Burkholderiaceae bacterium | reverse complement strand
ACACCGAGCAGCTCGGCGCCTGGGCTTTGTCGAAGTTGCGCTCAAACCAGCACGACGCTGTGCCGCAGGGCGATTTGCCGTTGGCCGCGCCGGCGACAGCCTGACCCGACACAAACCGCAGATAGTCGCGCCCGTGGCGAATGGCAATGGCCATTGCCCATGGTCGCGGCTTCGCGCCATACGAAGGACTCCATGACTTCCACCATCTCACTCGAATCCATCCTGCCGGCGCTGGTGACGTCCGCCGCGGCACTGGCCGCCTTGTGGCTGCTGTTCTGGCTGGTCAATGGTGCACTGCAGCGATGGTCCGATCGCCGCCAGAGCCACGCGCGATTGGCGTCCGTGCAGCGACAACTCGACCAGATGACCCGCTTCCTGCGCCACGCGACCAGCATGGCGTCGATCGTGATCGCGTTTCTGATCATGTTGTACGGCGTCGGGCTGCGCGGCGTGCCACGCATCTCGTGGGAGCAGATCGCCGGGTGGATCAGCGCTTCCGGATTGCCGATTCTGTTCATTTTTGGAAGTGCCTATGTGCTGATCCGGGCCCAGAACCTGCTCACCCACAGTCTGCCCGACCTGCTGGTGCCGGCAAGCGGCCCCGTGGCCGAGCGCATGGACCGGCGCAAGCGCATTGCGATGCGGGGACGACTCGCGCGCTGGATTGCGACAACAGTGGTTCTCCTCATCGCGGGTGTCATGACGCTCAAGCAGGTGGGTGTCGACATCGCCCCACTGCTGACCGGGGGTGCGATCA
This sequence comes from Burkholderiaceae bacterium, assembly GCA_037968655.1. Classification (GTDB taxonomy): domain Bacteria; phylum Pseudomonadota; class Gammaproteobacteria; order Burkholderiales; family Burkholderiaceae_C; genus CAISIP01. The sequence goes on along the minus strand of JBBKVW010000259.1, from coordinate 10,500 downwards.
TCAGTGTGGCCTTGGGGTTTGGCGCGCAGAACCTGGTGCGCGATGTCATCGCCGGCTTGTTCTTTATCCTGGAGGATCAGGTTCGCGTTGGCGATGTCGCAACGATCAACGGCCAAAGCGGCGCGGTCGAGGCCATCCATCTGCGAACCACTGTGCTGCGCTCGCTGGACGGCACCGTACACATCTTCCCCAATGGGGCAATCAGCAGCTTGTCCAACCTGACAAAAAACTTCTCCTACTGCGTGCTCGACCTGGGTGTCGCCTACAAGGAGAACGTCGACCATGTGATGCAGGTGCTGGACGGCATCGGCCGGGAGCTCTGCCGTGATGCAGCCTTTGCGGACAAGATCCTGGCGCCACTGGAGATCCTGGGCGTCGACGACTTTGCCGAATCGGCCGTCGTGATCAAGCTGCGCATCAAGACCGTGCCACTGGAACAATGGTCCATCGGACGCGAGTTGCGGCGGCGCATCAAGAACACCTTCGACGCGGCGGGCATCGAGATTCCGTATCGCCATGTGGCCGTCGTCATGCGCGAGGCTGGCCATATGACAGCGCCGGCAAAAGTCGCGTGAGCGAAGGCCGGCGGGAAGCGCTGACACTGTGCGCAGATCGCACAAAATGGGGCTGGTCAGAGCCGTCCGCCAACCAAGCCAAAGGAATCCCCGCCATGTCAATCAAGGTCATCGACTTCAACAAGAACAGCGGCCAGCGCGAGCAGCGGCGCCTGGCTGACCTGCCCGATCGCGTCGTCGAGGGCGACCCGCAGCACCAGAGCACGACCTTCTTCAGGAACGAGGCCGGCGATGTGATCGCCGGCACTTGGACCAGCACGCCGGGCAAGTGGCATGCCTTCACCGAACGTGACGAGTTCTGCTACATCACCGAAGGCCATGTCCGCCTGATCGCCGAGGACGGCAGTGCCCAGAGCTTCAAGACCGGCGCCGCCTTCCTGATTCCCAATGGCTTTCGGGGCTTCTGGGAAGTGATCGAGACGACGACCAAGCACTTTGTCATTCGCAGCTATGCTGCGAAGTAGCAGCCAGGCAGTGGCGCGGAACGCGCCAGACTGCGGAGTCGATGGACCGTTGTATTGCAGCAGATGGCGCGCGGTCAGAAACGGGCAGCATCAATCAATGAGGACCTGAACAATGGCCAAGAAAAGAGTGGTGACGCAGTTCGGCATGGGCACGTCGATCCGCAGCCGCGACTACACCGAGGCCGCCGCGCGGGCGATCCGCGATGCGCTGTGGCACAACTCGCTGAACATCGCCGATGCCTTCGGCTTTCCCAAGGAGGCAATGATCATCGACGTGCAGATCGGCGTGCAGCAGCCCGATGCGGTCGACTGCGCAGCGCTGCTCAAGATTTTTCCCTATGGCCAGCCCGCGGTCAGCGTGGTCAAGGGCGGGCTGGACATACCCAAGCCGGACGGCACTGGCATCAGCGTCATAGCCAACGCGGCCGTGCTGGTGTCGTTCGACATGGAGCCGGCGCATGACTGAGCAAATGAAACCTGCGCGCGACGAGAAGCGCATCATCCTGGAAATGGGTACCGGCAACGACCTGTATGGCGGCGACTACACCAAGGCCGCCTGTCGCGCAGTGCAGGACGCGCTGCACCATTCCTCGCTGGTATTGTTCAAGTCACTGGGCTACGACCATCAGCAGATGCGGGTGCAAGTGACGATCGGCGTGCAGGAACCGGACAAGGTTGACTGCGCCTTAGTCGCCGCCGAATTGCCGCGCGGCCGGGCCGAAGTGAGGGCCGTGTTTGGCGGATTGAATGTGCAGGACGCCGAGCAGGACACCACGCATGTGATCGCCAGCGCGGCTGTCGAGGCGTTTTTGCCGATCGTGGCCGCGCAGTGGCGGCTCAGCGGCAGGACATAAGGGATTTGTGTATCGACGCCGGCGGCGCTGGCCTGCAATTGGCGCGCGCCGCATCGGCGGCGGCCTCCCGATCGGGGCCGTGGCCTCAGGCCATGTAGATTGCGATGAATGCGAGCAAAAAGATCAACACGCCGCCAGCGATCGGGAGCACCAACGGCATCATGTGGACGATCTTCTCGACCGGGTCGTCTGATGTGTGGTCGGGCGTGTTGTCGTGCTCGGTCTGGCTTGCGGACATGAGGTTCCTTGTTCTGGCGTTCGCCGGGGAGTCGGCAATTTTATCCCCATGGTACAAGGCCCCTCGCTGAACGGCCTAGGAGCCGGCCGCTGAACCTGCCCGGCGTGGCAATGCGTTCCCATCCGGCCGATACAAGGGCAATGCGGCAATGCGCTGCTCGATCTGGTCCACCAACTGCTGGTAACGCGGCTGGCCGACACCGCCAAAGCGGCGCAGAAACTCGGTTTCCGAAAGGAACTCCGGCAGGTCGCGCACCTCGGGCATCAGATCACTTTGTTGCAGTCCTGCCGCCGCCAGCCGATGCAGCCGGCCAATGGCCGGCGGGGTCGCTATCGCCAGTTCACCCAAACGGGTGCCGGCGCGATCAGCAGCCAGGTCATTGAATGAGAACCCGCTTCCCACGCGGGCATCCTCCAGTTCCTTGTACAGCCCTACCGAATCCGACAGCGGGCTGCCCGCGGTCGCTGCCAGCAGCGCCGAAATCGTGAAGTGCTGCGACAGATCGGTCCGCCCCGCCAGGGTCACCACATGGCGCTGCGCTGTCGGCCAGTCGCGCGCCGCCGCAACCAGGGCGCCCAACCCCTTGCCATTGACGTAAAAGGCCAGCACGACCAGGGCTGCGCGATTCTCTGCTGCTCCGTCTCCGGATACGGAGCGCTGCGCTGCCAGCTGTAACAGCGGGCCCAGCAGCTGCTCCAACGGCAGCATCCGCTGCAGGCCCGATTGCCCGGTCAGTTCCACCAGCCGCTCCTGGTAGATGCGCCAGCGGGCCTGCTCCTGTGGGCCTACCAGCGCTGCCTTGATCTGCTGCGGCACTGCGTCACTCCATTGATACAGCACCGTCAAAAAGCCATTGCGTGAACGGACCTGCTTGATCACGTCGGCGGTTGCAGAGTATTGGGCACTGGCCTGCAGTCGATGCAGGCCGAAGTCAAGCAACCAGTTGCACAGCCAGGCCGGCACACGGACGCGTCCCACACGCAGCTGCTCGAAGCGCGGCAGGGTTTGCGACTCGCGCAGCGCCGCATCCAGATTGATGAAGCGCCCGACCGGATTGGGCGGCAAGGCCAGGCTGACGCGGATCGTGGCGCGCCGGTCCTGCAGCAGGATCTGGCTGGCACTGCCCAGGTAGCGGTTGGCCAGGTAGTTGGCCGCCACGTCGAGGTCTTCCTGCGACACCACGACGCTGCGCAACACGCCGGGGCGCAGATAGCGCGGGTCGTTGCGCGCGAGCAGCCAGCGTGCCCGCTGCGCATGCGCAGGAGTCGGGGCGGCCTGTGCGCTCACCAACGGGCTGTTTTCCACAGCCAGGTAGACCAGACCGATCGCCAATACGGCAACGGCCAGCAGGCTGATCAGCAACAGACGCAATACGAGGCGCATCGTAGCGACAACCGTCAGGCTGCCAGCCGCAGCGATATTGCGGGACTACAACAGCGCATAGGTGGTGCTGGCGCGGCACACGCTGCGCTGGTCATTCGCGCCACGAATGTCGATCTCGCCAAAGGCCAACGTCTTTCCAACCCGGATCAGGCGCGCATGAACGAGCCCGTCCTGGCCCGCCAGCGGCTTGAGAAAACTGGTATTCATCTGCACCGTGGTGCAGGGCCGGAATTCACCCCAATGCTGCATCAGCGCAAGCACCATGCAGGTATCGGCCGCAGCCATCATGGCCTGCCCGCAGACCATGCCGCCGTCGCGCGCCAATCGCCCCTGCTGCGGCAGGAGCGCCGTGACGCCATCGGCGTCGGCCAGCTGCACCTGCAGGTCCAATGACTGCACCCAGGGTGCGAAATACCGGCCCAAGGCGGCTTGCAGCTGTGCGATTTCCATGCGCCACAGCTTAGCGCAAGCAGTCGCTGTTGGCGACAAACAGCCATGTTGCGCCAGTGCAGTGCGCCGCGCGGGCCATGCAGGCCCGACACGGCCACGCTGGCTTTGAGCCGAACGGCATGTTCAGCGATGGGCTTGCGTTGCGCAGCGCCGACGCGCGACGGCTCGCGCGCCCGGGATTCCCTTATTTGACGCCGGGACTTCCCAGTAGTCGCGGACTGGGTTATGGTGATCGCCACGCAACCCGTTGATGGAGGCGTAGATGGCCAAGCGTTTGGTGAGCGACCTGTCGGGCAAGTCGGTCATGCCGTCCCCTGGGCTCAGGGAGGCGCCCGTGCTGGACCTGATGTGTTCGCACTTCGTATTGACGCTGGCCGCCCGGCGCGGCTCGAGCTTCAATGTACGCCGCGACCTGAACAGTGTGGTGGCGCTGGCCGGCCGCCATCTGGCCTGGCCGGTGCAGGTGCTGGCGCGGCTGCGCGAGTTTCTGGGCCGGCGTTGCATCGGCAACGACATCTGGCGCGGCCATGAGGCGCTGCGCGACGCGGAGTTCCTGGCCCGCCATGGCGTCTGGCGCGGGCCCTATGAAGAAGGCACCCTGTTCTTCTATCTGGACGAATATGCCAAGGACCAACCAAAAGACCTGCTCACCGTGCTGGCCGTCACCGGCGACTGGCTGACGCTCAGCCTGAAAAAGCAGTCCACCCTGGTCGAGAAGAACATCGACGCGCTGGCCGGCCTGCTGCAACTGAACAAGGCCGAGCGGGCCCTTTTGTTGTACGGCACGCTGGCGCGCTACCAGCGCGATCTGCGCAGCATCCTGGTCGAATTCAAGGTCAGCAATGCGCCCGAGGCCTATGCCGCGATCGCCGATCTGGCCAAGGTCAATGCCAACGAAGTTGGCGAGGCGCTGCGCGCCGGTTCACGGCTGGAGCGCATTGGCCTGGTGGAGAACCTGATCTCCGAGCACAACATCACCGACCTGGCCGACCTGATGAAGGTCAGCGAGAAACTGCCGCCGGTGCTGATGCGCGAATACCGCGACCGAGCCGAACTGATGGCCGTGTTCACGCGCCCCTCGAGCAAGAGCAGCCTGTCGATCGCCGATTTCCAGTTCGTGCAGGAAGACACCCAGGTGCTATGCGCCTTGCTGGGCAATGCGGTGGCGCGCAAGGAAAGCGGCGTCAACATTCTGCTGTATGGCCCACCGGGCACCGGCAAGACCGAACTGGCCAGGGTGGTGGCCCAGGCCAGCGGCCTAGAGCTGTTCGAAGTCGAATATGCGGACCGTGACGGCAACTCGCTCAGCGGGCGTGACCGCTACCGCTCGCTGCAGATCGCCCAGGTGTTCCTCAAAGGTAGCGAGAACGCCGCCTTGCTGTTTGACGAGGTGGAAGATGTCTTTCCGCCGATCTCCAGCGAAGCAGCCCAGTTGCTGGCGCGGGCAGAACAGGTGGCCGCGCCCAGCAACGGCAGCGTCAGCGGCAAGGCCTGGGTGAACCAGATTCTGGAGTCCAACAACGTGCCCACGATCTGGGTCACCAACCGGATCGAGCAGATCGACCCGGCCTTCCGGCGCCGCTTTGCCTACCACCTGGAACTCAAATCGCCCCCACCCGGCGCCCGTGAGGGCGTGGTCCGCAAGACACTGGAGGGCCTGGCAGTCTCTGACGCGTTCGTCGCCCGCCTGGCATCCCGCAAGGGGCTGACACCGGCGCAGATCCGCACCGCGGTGCGCTTTGCCGGCCTGGCCCATATGGCAGACAGCACGCAGGTCGACCCACAGCTGTCGGAAAAACTGATCGAGCGCCAGTTGCACAATGCCGATCTGGCGCTGGGCAAGGACACCGGCCCCGACCTGGCGCAGCAGATGGTGACCCAATACGACCTGGGCAACCTGAATGTGGAATGCCGCTTCGAACTGGCCCGCGTGGTGCAGGCATTGCAGGCGCGCGGCCATGGCACTTTGTGTTTTCACGGGCCTCCGGGCAGCGGCAAGACGGCGCTGGCGCGCCATATCGCCCAATCGCTGGACAAGCCGCTGATGGTCAAGCAGGCCAGCGACCTGATGAGCAAGTATGTCGGCGAGACCGAACAGCAGATGGCTGCGATGTTCCGCGAGGCCCAGGCCGAAAAGGCCGTGCTGCTGCTGGACGAGGCCGACAGCTTCTTGCAGGACAGGCGCGGCGCCCAGCGCAACTACGAGGTCAGCGAGGTCAACGAAATGCTGCAGGGCATGGAGCGCTTTGCCGGCGTTTTCATCTGCACCACCAACCTGTTCGAGCGGCTGGACCAGGCCGCGTTGCGCCGATTCACCTTCAAGATCCGCTTCAAGCCGCTGACATTGGCGCAGCGCGAGACCATGTTCGTGGTCGAGGCGCTGGCCGGCGATGTGACCCTGCTTGACGAGACGCTGCGCAGCGCGCTGGCCAGGCTGGAGCAGCTGTGCCCGGGCGACTTCGCCGCCGTCAAGCGCCAGGCCGAAATTCTGGGCGAGGCGCTGTCTGCAAGCGAATTTCTGGAGCAGCTGGTGGCCGAGCACCGCGTAAAACCAGAGGTGCGCGAGGAGCGGGGAATCGGCTTCATGCAATAGCCAGGTGAGCGCCGCGCCGGGCCGCCCCAAGCAAGCTCGCACCGCAGCCCGCAGGGCGAAGGTGTCCAGGTGAGCGCCGCGCCGGGCCGCCCCAAGCAAGCTCGCACCGCAGCCCGCAGGGCGAAGGTGCTTTGATGGGCGCACCGTCGTCTGCGCTCTATACAATCCGGTGCCAGAACGTCTGGACAAGATCAACAAGGTAGACACGACGATGCGCCTGGCTTTGATTGCAGCGACAGTAGCTGCTACTTTCATACTGGCAGGTGCCGGGCAGGCCCAGACGCCGGCAAAGCACAGCAATTCACCAACTCTGGCGGCCCCCAAGCAGGCGGTGATCCTGACGGTCAGCGGCAATGTCGCGCTGCGCAACGGCGAAGAGGGCGCGCTATTCGACGCCGCCATGATCGACGCCTTGCCAATGCACAGCTTTCGTACCGCGACGCCCTGGTTCAAGGAAGCAGTGACATTTCGCGGCCCGTTGCTGCAGGACGTGCTGGACGCAGCGGGTGCCACAGGCCAGGCACTGCGCCTGCTGGCGCTGAACGACTATGCCGTGACTATCCCGATGGACGATGTGCGCAAATACGCGCCCTTGCTGGCCAGGTCCATCGATGGCAAGCAGCTGGGCGTGCGCGACAAGGGTCCGCTGTTTCTGATCTATCCATTCGATGCGCAGCCCGACACCCGAAACGACGTGTACTACTCGCGCTCGATCTGGCAGTTGGTGCGCATCACGGTGCAGTAGATTGCCCAAAACCCTGCATTCATGACGCCAACACGTCGCCGGATCGATGTCGTACTGGCCGTGCTGGCGGGCATGGCGCTGCTGTTGATCGCCGGCATGATGTACCTGCAGCAGGTGCAGTTGCAGGCGATCGAGGAGACTGTCAGCGATGGCCGCACGATGGGCGAATGGGACGTTTTCCAGTTGCAGGTCGAACACCTCAAGCTGCGTGCGGAGATCGACGCCACCTTGCGCGAACAGGGTCAGGGCGAATCGATGGCCCGGCTCGGCCTGCGAAGTGGAATCTTTGCCAGTCGCTTTGACATTGTCCGTGACGGCCTGAGCCGGCGACTGATAGGCAATCAGGCAAGTTATCGCAACCTGGTGGCAGCCCTCTCGCTCTTTTCGCTGCAATCCAACCAGTATTTCGGATCCGACAACGTCCAGCCGGTGTTCGACGAGGCCGGGCTGCTGCGACTAAGGGCTCAATTGGACGAGACCACCAGTCCGATCCAGGCTGTCTTGCTGGACAGCAACCATGCCCGCCATCAGGTCAATGCGGAGTATCTGTCTGCCGTGCGCACCCAAGTCCGGTTTGTCGGGGCGATCTGCCTGGCCCTGCTGCTGGTGGCGTGCGCCTTCGGCGGCCTGGCACTGCGTCAGATGCGGCTGACCGTGCGGCGCAGCGTGGAGCTGGAAGAAATGCACATCGAGTCCAGCTACCGGGCCGCCCACGACTCGCTGACCGGCCTGATCAATCGCGACGAGTTCGAGCGTGCTTTGCGCCAAAGGCTGGAGACGAGCGTCGGCGAGAAGGTAGACCATGCTGTACTGTTTATCGATCTGGACCGCTTCAAGGTGGTCAACGACACGTGTGGACACGGCGGCGGCGATATCCTGTTGCGCGAGGTGGCACGCCTGATCCGGCGCGTCGTGCGCGCAAGCGACACAGTGGCCAGGGTCGGCGGCGACGAATTCGCCGTCGTGCTGGCCGACTGCGACCAGGATGGCGCGCGGCTGATCGCCGAACAAATTTGCCGGGCCGTCGACGACTACCGCTTCGTGCAGGCCGGGCAGAGCTTTCACATTGGCGCCAGCATTGGCCTGGTGATGCTGGGCGATCGCTGGCCAAGCGTTTCGGCTGTGATGCAGGCGGCCGATTCTGCCTGCTACATCGCCAAGGAAACGGGCCGCAACCGGGTCTATCTCTACCAGGACTCCGATCTGGGCGTGCAGGCCCAGCGTGGCATCACCAGTTGGGTGCCGCGCCTGCATCGTGCGCTGGACGAAGGGCGCCTGCGTCTTTACTGGCAGCGCATTGTTCCCTTGTGTGCCGCACCGGACGAGCGGCTGCGCGGCGAAGTGCTGGTGCGCCTGCTGGAGAACGGCGAGTTGATCGAACCTGGCGCCTTCCTGCCGGTGGCAGAGCGTTATGCGCTGGCTGCGCGCATCGACCGCTGGGTGGTCACAGAACTGTTTGAGCGCCTGTCGGATGCGTCGAATGACATGTCGCTCCTGGACTCGCTGTCGATCAATCTGTCCGGGCAGTCGGTCAGCGACCCGGAGTTCCAGGCCTTCCTGATCCGGCGGCTGGGCGATGTCGCGTTCGACCGGCGCAGGCTGTGTTTCGAGGTGACCGAGACCTCGGCCATAACCAACCTGCACAAATCCATCGCGTTCTTCGAGGCGCTGCGCGGCCTGGGTGCCCGCGTCTCGCTGGACGACTTCGGTAGTGGCATGTCCTCATTCATCTACTTGAAGAACCTGCCAGTGGACTGCCTGAAGATCGACGGGCAGTTCATGCGCCAGCTTGGCGCGGATTCCTGTGATCAGGCCACCGTGCGTGCCATTTGCGAAGTCGCGCGCGCAACCGGCATACAGACAGTGGCCGAGGGCGTCGAGACCGAAGAAGTCGCATCCATGCTGCGCACGTTCGGGGTGCAATACGGACAGGGGTATCTCTGGCATTCCCCAGCGCCACTTGAGACGTTGCTGCACTTGCATCGGCCAGCGCCAGACAAGCTCGCACCCTTCGCATGACAGACCGTTCGCCGACGTACGTAGTCGGCAGCGACAGCGCGTGCTTGCCAGCCAGCGCGCGCAGGTGTTTACGAAGCAACAGAGGTTGTTACTTAGGCGATCGGGTCGAACCAGACACTTTGTACTGGAAATGCCGGGTCGGCGCGCAGCCCATGCAAGGCCGCAAACGATGCTAGGCGCTCAATGGCGCACTGGCAGACGCGTCAGCAGCAAACTGCGGCGCATACCCGCCCCGGTTGCGCAACCGGATCTGTTCCAGACTGTCGATCAGTTCGTCGATTCTGGATACAAAGGCTTCGCGGTCGTTGTGCGGGCTGTTGTTGATCAGCTCGGACGACAACTCTGCCAACGCATGCTCGCCAGCAACCCGGGCCCAGCGCCTGACTTCGCAATAGGCCAGCAAGGCCAGGCGACCCAGGTCGTTGGTCCTGCGCGCAAACTGCAGTTCCCCGAGGAGATCCTCGAGGCCGAGTTGTAGGGATTCAAGTGAACAAGCCATGTTGCAATGCAGCAATTTGTGTCAGCATACATCAGACCAAATTCACGTGTTTGGAGTGATAACCCTGAAAACGCCTCTAGTTCACGATTAGTGCCCGGATCGTTGCCGTAGAGCAACATGGTCGGCGGGTCGCCACCCGCCCCGGCGCACGCATACATCGCGGCAGGACTATTCGGTCCGCCCGTCGACACGTCGATCGATGGTTTCCCGCCGCCCCGCCCCGCACGGAAGGGATGCCAGGGGCAGCCAAGCCGGCTTCACAGAATCCATTTACATGGCACCCGCTTCAGGGTAAACACCAGTACACATTCAATAGTGCATCGATACACTATCATAAGTAAAACGTTACACCGATCTAAAAAATGGCCGGCAAAGCTCTTACTACCCGACCTGTTCACCCAACCGAAAAGGAGACAAGCACCATGCAAACACTGAAATCCATGCGCAAGATCGCCATCTGCGCGGCCCTGGCACTGCCAATGGCCGTAATGGCCCAGACCATCCTCAAGGCCTCTGACGTGCATCCGGCGGGCTACCCCAACGTGGTGGCGATGGAGAATTTGGGCAAGAAGCTGGAAGCGGCCACCAATGGCCGGTACAAGCTGCAGATGTTCCCTGGCGGCGTGCTGGGAAGCGAGAAGGAGATGATCGAGCAGGCGCAAATCGGCGCGCTGCAGATC
>JBBKVW010000258.1:0-16247 GCA_037968655.1 Burkholderiaceae bacterium | reverse complement strand
GTGCGCCGTGTTCTTGCCCTCGCCAGCCTTGCCCATGCCGTAGCCCTTGACGGTCTTGATCAGCAGCACGGTCGGCTGGCCGACGGTCTGGTTGGCGCGGTGAAAGGCCGCGTAGACCTTGTGTGCATCGTGCCCGCCACGGCGCAGGTTCCAGATGTCTTCGTCCGACATGTTGGCCACCATCTCCAGCGTGCGCGGATCGCGACCGAAGAAGTGCTTGCGCACAAAGGCGCCGTCGTTGGCCTTGAACGCCTGGTAATCGCCGTCCAGCGTGTCCATCATGATCTTGCGCAGGGCGCCATCCTTGTCGCGCGCCAGCAGCGGGTCCCAGTTGGCGCCCCAAAGCAGTTTGATGACGTTCCAGCCCGAACCGCGGAACTCGCCTTCAAGCTCCTGCACGATCTTGCCATTGCCCCGCACCGGACCGTCCAGGCGCTGCAGGTTGCAGTTGACGATGAACACCAGGTTGTCGAGCTTTTCACGCGCTGCCAGGCCAATGGCGCCCAGGCTCTCGGGTTCGTCCATCTCGCCGTCGCCACAAAACACCCAGACCTTGCGGTTGGACGTGTCGGCGATGCCGCGCGCATGCAGGTACTTCAGGAAGCGGGCCTGGTAGATCGCCATCAGCGGCCCCAAGCCCATGGATACGGTGGGGAACTGCCAGAAGTCGGGCATCAGCTTGGGATGCGGATAACTGGACAGTCCCTTGCCACCAACTTCCTGGCGGAAATTGAGCAGTTGCTCTTCGCTCAATCGGCCTTCAAGAAAGGCCCGGGCGTAGATACCCGGCGCCGAATGGCCCTGGATATACAGCAGGTCACCGCCATGCCCTTCGCTCTCGGCATGCCAGAAATGGTTGAAGCCGGCGGCAAACATGTGTGCCAGCGACTGAAAGGAGCTGATATGGCCACCCAGATCGCCACCATCGGCCGGATCCAGCTTGTTGGCCTTGACGACCAGTGCCATGGCATTCCAGCGCATGTAGGCGCGTAGCCGGCCTTCCAGTTCCAGATTGCCCGGGCTGCGCGCCTGCTCTTCCGGTTCCAGGGTGTTGACATAGCCGGTCGTGGCAGAAAACGGCATGTCGATGCTGCTTTGCCGTGCATGTTCCAGCAATTGCTCCAGCAGGAAGTGGGCGCGTTCCGGACCATTGGAATTGATCACCGCCGACAGGGCATCCATCCATTCCCGGGTTTCCTGCGAATCTTCGTCCCCACCCACTGCGCCTGCTGCGCTACCGGCGTCCTGCGACATGTCTTTCTCCTTTAATGTGAGCCAATGCGAATACTGTAGAGCAATTTTCGCACAAAGATCGGTAAATTTCAAATAATGCTTTTTTAAATCATATTATGAAATTTATAAACTGATCAGAGTTACGCCTGCGGGCGTTTGTCGCTTGGCTCAAATACACTCGCCGCATGCCTATGGACACCACCGGCAAGCGCCATCCCGACGCAGCGCCTGCGTTGCGGGTTCGCCGTTGGTGGTGGCATCTCAATCCGCACCGACAGGACCGATACGCCGTACTGGCTCCATTGGCCGCGGTGCTGCTTTTTCTTGCGGCCGTTGTCGCGGCGTTCGGCTATTTGCGGCTCGAGGAAATGGACCGGGAGCACGAGGCGGTTCGACGTGACGTCGAGTACACCCAGCAACGACTGCGCCTGAGGTTACTGGAGCGACAGGAACAATTGATGCGCATCGCGCGCGACATTTCCAACCGCGATCTGGTTGCCGAGGAGTTCCAATTGCGAGCCGAGGCGCTGGTGATCCAGTATCCGGACCTGGAGCGCCTGAGCTGGGTTGACGAGAATCTGCGGGTGCATGCCACCTACGCCACTGCCAGCCTGCAACCGGGCGCAGCAACCCAGGCCGGCGAGTTGCTGGCCTCCAGTGAGACGCGCAATATCTTCAACCTGGCCCGTGAAACCTTGCAACCGATCTATGCACAGCGGGCAGCCAGCGGCGCTGCTGTTCCCCTGTTGCAACTGCATATTCCGCTGAACGACGGAACGCGCTTTGTCGGCGTTGTACTGGCCGAATATTCGGTAGATGGCCTGTACCGGTACGGCGTTCCGGCCGAAGTCTCGGCGCGTTACGCGATTGCATTGCTGGACGACAAGGGTGCGCGATTGGCGGGCACCAGTGTGCCGGCGCGCAATGCGGCCCGTACCTGGTTGCCATGGATCGTTCCCGTCAACGAGTACGAGGTTCCGGTATCGCCGGTTGGCAACGGGCTGGTGTTACGGGCACAGGCCTATCGCACCTCGCTGGGGGTCATTGGTAGCGGCCTGTTCTGGCTGGTGGGCATGCTCAGCATCATGACTGGCTGGATGCTGATCGCCAATTGGCGCCATACGCGACGACGGCACCAGGCCCAACAGGCGTTGGTGGCCGAAACCAATTTCAGGCGTGCAATGGAAAACTCCATGCTGACCGGCATGCGCGCCATGGATCTGCAGGGTCGCATCACCTACGTGAACGCGGCGTTTTGCCAGATGACAGGATGGAAGGAGTCCGAACTGGTCGGCAGGACCGCTCCCTTCCCGTATTGGCCCGACACCGATCATGAAAACCTCAGCCAGTTGCTCAGCACCGAATTGTCCGGCCAGGCGGCGACGCCGGGAGGCGTGCAAATGCGCGTCAAGCGCCCCGACAACTCGCTGTTCGACGCCCGCCTGTATGTGTCGCCACTGATCGATGCGCGTGGAACCCAGACCGGCTGGATCACGGCCATGACCGACATCACCGAACCCAATCGAATTAGGGAGCAGCTGTCCTCATCGTTTGAACGCTTCACAACCGTGCTTGAAGCCCTGGACGCGTCGATCTCTGTCGCGCCACTGGGCAGCGACGAGATGCTGTTTGCCAACAAGCTGTACCGGCTCTGGTTCGGCAACCAGACCGACGGGCATCTGCGTCTGGTCGCGCAAGCGGGGGTACCAAGTCAGCCTGTCAGCGACGAGGCCTTGGACCATGTCGACGCATTCGCAGGCATGCCCACCGACGTGCTCCCCGATGCCGAACCTGAGAATGCCGAGATTTACCTGAGCGAACTCGGGCGCTGGCTGGAAGTGCGCACCCGGTACCTGAGCTGGGTCGATGGCCGGCTGGCCCAGATGGTCATCGCCACCGACATCACGGCGCGCCGGCTGGCCGAGCAGCAAGCGGCGGCCCAGGCCGACCGGGCACAGAACGCAAGCCGCCTGATCACCATGGGCGAAATGGCCTCCAGCGTGGCGCACGAACTCAATCAACCGCTGACGGCCATCAACAACTATTGCCATGGCATGGTCTCGCGCATCGAATCACAGCAGATCTCGCCGCAGGAATTGCTCGATGCGCTGAACAAGACCGCGCGCCAGGCCCAGCGGGCAGGCCAGATCATCCAGCGCATCCGCTCCTTCGTCAAACGCAGCGAGCCCAAGCGGGTCTGGTCGCGCGTGGGCGACATGGTGGACGAAGCAGTCGAACTGGCCGAGATCGAACTGCGCCGGCGCAATGTGCGCTTGATCTGCAACGTGGCTGCGCGCCTGCCGATGCTGATGGTTGACCCGATCCTGATCGAACAGGTGTTGATCAACCTGCTCAAGAACGCGGCTGAATCGGTGGACACTGCCCAGCGCTTGACAGCGCATCGCAAGGTCGAGTTGACGGTAGTCCAGACGGTGCAGGACGCGCGCCAGCTTGTCGAGTTCTCGGTGCTCGATTCGGGCAGTGGCCTGGCACCTGAAGTGCTCGATCGGCTGTACGAGGCATTCCATTCGACCAAGAGCTATGGCATGGGCATCGGCCTGAGTCTGTGCCGCTCCATCGTCGAATCGCACCAGGGCCGGATACGCGCGGAGAACCTCTACAATGGCGCCGAAGTTACGGGCTGCCGATTTTCATTCTGGCTGCCTGTTGGCGAGCCCACCAGCGCTGCGCCGGAACCACGGCGCAAACCAATCAAGACCCCAGGATAGCCGCATGAGTTTGATTCCAAAGAAGGGCACCGTCTACGTCGTGGACGATGACGAGGCAGTACGCGACTCACTGCAGTGGTTGCTCGAGGGCAAGGACTATCGGGTCCGCTGCTTCGATTCCGCCGAATCCTTCCTGAGCCGCTACGACGCGCGTGAAGTGGCCTGCCTGATCGTCGACATCCGCATGGGCGGCATGACCGGCCTTGAACTGCAAAATCGCCTGCTCGAGCACCACTCGCCCCTGCCAATCGTGTTCATAACTGGCCATGGCGACGTGCCGATGGCAGTGGATACGATGAAGAAGGGCGCGATGGACTTCATTCAGAAGCCATTCAAGGAAGACCAGTTGCTACGATTGGTCGAGCGCATGCTTGAACATGCCAAAGGCACATTTGCGGACCACCAACTGGCGGCCAGCCGTGACGCGCTCTTGTCGAAATTGACACTGCGCGAATCACAGGTGCTCGAGCGCATCGTCGCCGGACGCTTGAACAAGCAGATGGCCGACGACCTGGGTATCAGCATCAAGACGGTGGAGGCGCATCGTGCCAACATCATGGAAAAGCTCAACGCCAATACGGTTGCGGACTTGCTGAAGATTGCCCTGGGTCAGACTGCCGCCAAGACACCCTGAAACTGCGTTCTAGACCGCGCGGTGCGCGTCGTCGCGCCACATGACGATGGAAACCCAGCCTATGCAATCGCAAACTTCTGCCCAGGTCATCGACGGTGTGGCACTTTCGCGCCAGTTGCGCGCGCAAGTCACCGAGCGTGTTCAGACTTTGACGCGCAAGGGGCATCGTCCCGGCCTGGCAGTGATTCTTGTTGGTGAAGATCCGGCCAGCCAGGTCTATGTTCGCAACAAGATCAAGGCCTGCGAAGAATCAGGACTGCATTCGGTGTTCGAGAAGTACGATGCCAAACTGAGCGAAGCCGAACTGCTGGCGCGAATCCAGGCCCTAAATGCCGACCCGGCGATCCACGGCATCCTTGTCCAGATGCCCCTGCCCCGGCACATCGACCCGCACAAGGTGATAGAAACCATCGCCACCGCCAAGGACGTGGACGGCTATTCGACGCTGAGTGCCGGTGAACTCATGACCGGATCCCCCGGGTTCAATCCCTGCACCCCCTATGGCTGCATGATGCTGATCGCGTCAACCGGGGTCAGCCTGCGTGGCAAGCATGCGGTAGTGATCGGGCGCAGCAATACCGTAGGCAAGCCGATGGCGCTGATGCTGCTGCAGGAAAATGCCACTGTAACGATCTGCCACAGTGCGACCGCCGAACTCAAGACCCACACATTGCAGGCAGACGTTGTCGTGGCAGCCGTGGGACGGCGCAATGTTCTGACCGCCGATATGGTCAAGCCAGGCGCCATCGTGATCGACGTCGGGATGAATCGCAATGATGAAGGCAAGTTGTGCGGCGACGTGGACACCGCGGGTGTGCAGCAGGTTGCCGGCTTCATCACGCCGGTTCCTGGCGGCGTCGGACCCATGACGATCACCATGTTGCTGGTCAACACCGTTGAAGCGGCCGAACGCGCTGCAACGGACTTGTAAATTGGTCGGGCAAGCCCGATCTGGCGACCATGTGGCACCCCGCCACGCGGGTCGCCATGCCAACGGAGCACCATGAATCCACTATTGAACTGCAGCGGCCTGCCGCTGTTTGACAGCATCAAGCCCGAGCATGTAGGGCCGGCGATCGACCAACTACTGGCCGAGGCAGATTCGGCGTTGACAACTGTCACCGCCCCTGATTTCGCCTGCGAATGGTCGGCAATTGCGTCCGTGCTGGATGTAGCCACCGAGCGATTGGGCCGCGCCTGGGGTGCCGTCAACCACCTCAACAGCGTGGCGGACTCGCCCGAATTGCGCGCCGCCTACAACGCCAGCCTGCCCAAGGTCACCGAGTTCTGGACACGGCTTGGCGCCGACGAGCGCCTGTATGCCAAGTACAAGGCGATTCCCGCGTCGTCGCTGGATGCAGAACAAACCCAGGCGCACAAGAACGCACTGCGCGACTTTGTGCTGGGCGGCGCAGAACTGGTCGGCAAGGACCGGGAGCGCTTCGCAGCGATCCAGGAGCGACTGGCCGAATTGAGCCAGAAGTTCAGCGAAAACGCGCTGGACGCAACCGACAAGTTCAGCTTGTTCGTAAGCGCCGATCAACTCGCCGGTGTCCCGGATGACGTATTGCGCAGCACCCGCGTGGCGGCGCGCGCGCTGGACCGGGACGGCCACAAGTTGAGCCTGAAGTTGCCCTGCTATTTGCCAGTGATGCAATTCGCTGATGCTGCATCGGTGCGCGAGCAGATGTACCGCGCCTATGCGACCCGCGCGTCGGACCAGGCACAGGAGGATCTGCGTCAGTTCGACAATGCTGGCTTGATCCGCGAGATTCTGGCGCTGCGACAGGAAGAAGCCCGCCTGCTCGGTTTTGGCAATTTCGCCGAGTTGTCTCTGGCCACAAAAATGGCGCAGTCGCCGCAGGCCGTAGTCGAGTTTCTTCATGATCTGGCCCGGCGTGCCCGACCATTTGCAGAGCAGGATCTGGTCGATCTGCGCGCTTTCGCCGGCAGCGAACTGGCCATTGACGATCCGAAGGCCTGGGATTGGGCTTATATAGGCGAAAAGCTCAAGCTGGCTCGCTACGCGTTCAGCGAACAGGAGGTCAAGCAGTATTTCACCCTGCCCAAGGTCCTCGCCGGGTTGTTCAACATCGTGGAAACCCTTTTCGACGTGTCGATCCGACCCGACAGCGCGCCGGTGTGGCACGCCGACGTATCGTTCTATCGCGTCGAACGCGCAACGCCTGTTTCGGCAGGCGGTGCCAATGCGTCCGCCACCAGTGCATTGGTCGGACAGTTCTACCTGGATACAACTGCCCGTGACGGCAAGCGTGGCGGAGCCTGGATGGACGACGTGCGCGCGCGCTGGTTGCGCCCGGACGACAAGCAGTTGCAGACACCGGTCGCGCATCTGGTGTGCAACTTCGCCGAAGGTGTCGTGCAGGACGACGGTACACGCCAGAGCGCGCTGCTGACCCACGATGACGTGACAACCCTGTTCCACGAGTTTGGCCACGGCTTGCACCACATGTTGACCCAGGTCAACGAGCGACAGGTATCAGGTATCAGCGGCGTTGAATGGGACGCCGTCGAATTGCCGAGCCAGTTCATGGAAAACTTCTGCTGGGAGTGGGACGTGATGCGCCACATGACGGCCCATGTCGAGACTGCAGAGCCCTTGCCGCGTGCGCTGTTTGACAAGATGCTCGCGGCCAGAAATTACCAGAGCGGTATGCAGACGCTGCGCCAGATCGAGTTCTCCCTGTTCGACATGCTGCTGCACACCAGCCATGCACCCGACGCTGATGTCATGCCGCTGCTCGATCAGGTCCGCAGCGAGGTGGCCGTGATATTGCCGCCGGCATGGAGTCGGACCCCCAACACCTTCAGCCATGTTTTTTCAGGCGGCTATGCAGCCGGCTACTACAGTTACAAATGGGCCGAGGTGCTGAGTGCCGACGCCTACGCAGCGTTCGAGGAAGCTGCGGGAGATTCGGGCTTGCCAGACCGGCAAACCGGTAGAAAATATCGGCAGACCATACTGGAAGCAGGCGGTAGTCGACCGGCGATGGATTCGTTCAAGGCGTTCCGCGGCCGTGAACCGACAATGGACGCCCTGTTGCGCCACCAAGGGATGGCGGGGCCAAAGCCCGATGCAAGCCCCACGGATAGGCAAGGAATGAACACATGAAAACACTGACTCTGGCAATTGGATTGGCGACGCTGTCAGGCGCCTTGTTCACAACGGCTGTGGCTCAAGCACAGACCGTCTATCGCATCGTCGGGCCCGATGGCAAGGTGACCTTTTCCGACAAGGCACCGATCGAGGCGAGCAACGTGACCGCTCGCACGGCAGCAGGACGGGTGATTGATGCCAATCCAGCAAACGCCAGCTTGCCCTACGACTTGCGTCAGGTCGTGGCGCGCTATCCGGTCACGTTCTACTCAGGCGCCGGCTGCGCACCATGTGGCGCCGGTCGGCAGATGTTGCAATTGCGCGGTGTTCCCTACACCGAATACACCGTGACCACCCCCGAGGATGCAGAAGCCCTGCAACGCCTCAGCGGCGATCGGTCACTGCCTTTTCTGAGCATTGGTGGACAGAAAATTCGTGGTTTCTCGGAAGCCGAATGGACCCAGTTTCTGAACGCCGCGAATTACCCCACCAGTACGCAGTTGCCTCCCAACTACCGCAATCCGGCGCCCAAGGCCCTGGTCGCTGCGCAAAAAGTCGCGCCTCCGCCCGAAACACCCGAGGCGCCCGACACGGCGCAAGCGCCAGCCACCGTGGCGGCTCCAGCTGCGCCCAGTCCGGTCGTGTCGCCAGCAAACCCGGCCGGCATCAAGTTCTGAGGCAGGCGCCCCTGCGAATGGCCGTGTCTAGTGCGCGGCAAATTCCAGTGTCCGCAGGCCCGATCGGGTGCCCAGAAGGCACAGATGCGCTTTTTGATGCGCAAATACACCCACTGTGACGACACCCGGCCATTGGTTGACTGTGCTTTCAAACGCCAACGGGTCGTCGATCGACAGACCCGATACATCCAGAATCTGTTGGCCGTTGTCGGTGACAAGCGGCTTATCGCCGACCAGACGCAGGCGTGCGTCTGCACCCATGGCAGCGAACTGTCGCGCGATGCGGGCGCTGGCCATTGGAATGACCTCCACCGGAAGCGCAAACGCGCCCAAGTTCTTGACCAACTTTGATTCGTCGGCGATGCATATGAAGCGGAGTGCCTGGGCCGCGACGATCTTTTCGCGCGTCAAGGCCGCGCCCCCTCCCTTGATCATGTAGCCATTGGCATCGATTTCATCAGCACCGTCGACATACACCGACAACGTCTGGACTTCATTGCAGTCGAAAACTGAAATGCCGGCAGCGCGCAGACGCACAGTGCTCGCCTCGGAGCTCGATACCGCACCCCGAATTTCGTGGCGCATGCCCGCCAGCGCGTCTATGAACTTGTTCACCGTCGATCCTGTCCCGACTCCCACCAGTTCGCCTGGAACCACATAGCGCAAGGCGGCCTGACCGACCATGGTCTTGAGTTCATCCTGAGTTTGCATGCTTGCTTTCCGCGGCCGTGCCGCTGTAGTTTGGGACAATCCCTGCAGAAAACGAAATTATCCAATGCCACTGATTCCCTATGCGCTGGCGCGCCCCTTGTTGTTTGGCCTGGACGCGGAAACCGCGCACGAACTGACACTCCACGCGCTGGACAGAACCCAGCGCACGCCCTTGGCGTGGGCCTATTGCGCCAAGATGGTCCAGGACCCGGTGCAGTTGGCAGGCCTGCGCTTTCCCAACCGGGTCGGACTGGCAGCCGGCCTCGACAAGAACGCGCGCTGCATCGATGCGCTGGGCTCGATGGGGTTCGGATTTGTCGAAGTCGGTACGGTAACGCCCATGGCGCAACCGGGCAACGCCAAACCGCGCATGTTCCGCCTGCCACAGGCGCAAGCCTTGATCAACCGACTCGGCTTCAACAACGACGGTCTCGATGCGTTCGTGGCCAACGTTCAGCGCGCGTCATTTCGCGCCAGTGGCCGCATCCTGGGCCTGAACATCGGCAAGAACGCCGCGACACCAATCGTCCAGGCAGCACAAGACTATCTGCGCTGCCTGGACGCTGTCTACCCATTTGCAGACTATGTCACCGTCAACATTTCCAGCCCCAACACCCGCAATCTGCGCGAACTCCAGAGTGATGCCGCGCTCGACGCCTTGCTGCAGGCGCTGCAGTCGCGGCGCCTGCAATTGCGCAAACAGCATGGCCGGCAGGTACCGCTGTTTGTGAAAGTGGCGCCCGATCTGGACAGCGCCCAGATTGACGGCATCGCCGGTTCTCTAAGACGCCATGGCATGGACGGCGTAATCGCCACCAACACCACTGTCGATCGCAGCGCCGTCGCCGGCCTGCCGCATGCGCAGGAAATCGGAGGCTTGTCGGGCGCGCCGGTCTATGAAGCCAGCAACCAGGTCATTCGGCAGTTGCGAGCGGCGCTTGGAAAGGACTTTCCGATCATTGGCGTTGGCGGCATTCTGAGCGCCGCCGATGCAGTCGGCAAGATCGAGGCCGGCGCCGATCTGGTCCAGATCTACACCGGGCTGATCTACAAAGGGCCGGAATTGGTGCGACAGTCGGCCGACGCGATCAGGCGCAATTGCAAACCGCCACCTGATAAGCAGGTTGGCGGAAGCGATTAACGCGGCAATAGCGCCAGCACATGCCGTGCTATGGCCAGTGCGCTGGTCAGACCTGGCGATTCGATGCCAAATAGATTGACGAGCCCTGCAAGCCCGTGCTTCGGTGGACCCTGGATCACGAAATCGGCCGGGCCATCCTGAGCCGGCTGAAGCTTGGGCCGGATGCCTGCGTAGCCAGGCTGCAATGCGCCGTCCTGCAAAGCCGGCCAGTACTTGCGCACCTCGGCATAAAAGCCGTCGGCACGCGCCGGATCAACTACAAGGTCGGTCGCAGATGACACCCATTGCACGTCCGGGCCAAACCGCGCCTGCCCGCCCAGGTCTATGGTCAGATGCACACCCAGGCCGGCGCCCTCCGGTACCGGGTAGATCAGGTGCTTGAAAGGCGAGCGCCCGGCCAACGTGAAGTAGTTGCCCTTGGCGAAGTAGTTCTTGGGCACATACTGCGGCTCCAGCCCCTGAATTCGCTGCGCCAAAGCCGGCGCATCCAGCCCGGCGGAATTCACCAGCACCTGTGTTTGCAGAACGGTACCGTCGCAGGCCAGCAGTTCGATCCCCCGCGCGGTGCATCGTGCCGATGCAAGCCTGGAACTGACAGCCAGTGCCCCGCCCGCATTTTCCATGTCACCTTGTAACGCGAGCATCAGGCCGTGGCTGTCAACTATGCCAGTGCTGGGCGACAGCAAGGCCGCCTCGCATACCAGGGCCGGCTCCAGCTCCATCGTCTGCGCCACGCTCAGCAATTGCAGATCGCTGACCCCGTTGGCGCGGGCCATGGCCTGGATCCTTGCCAGTTGAGTCAGCTGATCGGAACTGGTGGCGACTATCAACTTGCCGCAACGGCGATGGGCAATCGCCCTGTCCCGGCAGTAGTCATACAGCAGCTGTTTTCCCTGCACACACAGTTGTGCCTTGAGCGAACCCTGGGGGTAGTAAATGCCGGCATGGATGACCTCGCTATTGCGCGAACTGGTGCCTGTGCCAATGGCCGCAGCCTGCTCGAGTACCAGCACCTCACGACCCTGGAGCGCCAGTTCGCGCGCGATCGCAAGGCCGACCACGCCTGCGCCAACTACCACCGCATCGACCTTATCCATGCAACAGGCGCCGGCGCCCTACTTCAACTGGACTGATCCGCTAACGGTCACGACAACGGATGTCTTGCCCGCCTCCAGCGGGACCGGCGCATCAGCCGCCGCGGAGCGGGCCTCCATGGCCATCATCCTTGGGGGCGGCATTGGCGCCTGGTCACTGGCGTTGACCGACACCTCACCCAAGGCGTAACCTGCATGTCCGAACGCCTTGGCGATCGCGCCCGCCTTGGCCTTGAAGCGGTCAATCGCCATGGTCTGCACCTCGGATTCGACGCGCTCGCGTGCGTCGCGGCTCAGGCTGAACTGCACGCTGCCTACGGTCAATGACTGGATGGCGCCGGCAACCGAGCCGATGCGCGCGAAATCGCGCCCTTCCAGAACCATCTCGGCACGTCCCTGCCATCCATTGATCCGCCCTTCCCGGCTATAGCGCGGCGACAGGCTGAAGTTGCCGCTGCGTACATCGAGTTGACCTGCCAATGCGCGGCCGCGCGCCTGTCTCAACGCGGCGTCGAGCGCCAGCTTGAGTTCGGACTGGACTGCAACTGCGTCAGTGCCGTCGCGGGTAGTGCCCATGCTCATAGTCAACAAGTCTTGCGACACCTCGATCGTCGCGCTGGCCGACAACTGCACCACGTTCTGCATTGACTGCGCAAGCGCGGGCGTCGATTGCGCTCTGGCATCAGCCGCCAATAAACAGAACGGGAACAGCAGCGACGTACAAATCTTCAACATGGTTTTCCCTGAGTCAGGTGGCAACACCATCGCACGAACCCGACGTGGGCATGGACACACACAAGGGAATGCAAACCGACCGACAAGCTGCCGCTGCACGTCTGGCCTATGGCCGTGCTCGCGTTTGCTCAAATTGATACTGGCGCAGTTGTTCGCGCATTTCGGCACGCTCTTGCGATGACAGTTGGCGGCCAGCCGCGCTGGCGTCGGCTACTGGCGCCGAACGTTCTGACCTGCGATTGGCAGACAAGACGTTGCGCAACTCCATCCGTCGTTGCTCGCGGGTCAACTCGACCACCGCCTCCTGGCCCGCGACGGGTACGGCAGGCTCCGCCAGAGATGCAGCGGCCGAGCAGACGACCAATAAGGACAAAAGCCATTTGTACATGGCACAAGAATAACCGCTACCTCGCGGGGACGCCCAGCACCCACGGGACACGCAATTGTGCCAGGGCACCGCTATTTGTAACCGTGTGTCAGGCATAGCGGGATTTGCCAGCCATGGCACCCTTGATAGCTTGAGAATGGGCGTTGTTACAAATTCAAGGAGCCACCATGGCACAACTATCTGGCCGTAGTGACAAGATTTTGGTCGTCGATGATGACAGCCGCATTCGCGATCTGCTGCGTCGATATTTGACACAAGAAGGATTCGAAGTTTTCCAGGCAGAAGATGGAAAGTCACTCAATCGCATCCTGTTGCGCGAGACCGTCGACCTGATCGTGCTGGATCTGATGCTGCCGGGTGAAGACGGGTTGTCCATCTGCCGCAGGCTGCGCGCAGCCAATGATCGGACGCCGATCATCATGCTGACTGCAAAGGTCGAAGACGTGGATCGCATCGTGGGGCTGGAAGTGGGTGCGGACGACTACCTTGGCAAACCGTTCAATCCGCGCGAGCTCCTGGCCCGCATCAATGCGGTGTTGCGGCGCAGACCAGTGGCTGAAGCTCCCGGCGCGCCTTCCAGTGAGAATGAAGTGGTGCAGTTCGGACCATTCAGCTTTGACCTTGGCGCGCGCAGCTTGCACAAGTCGGGCCAGGAACTGCCGTTGACCACGGGCGAATTTGCCATGCTCAAGGCCCTGGTACGCCATCCGCGCCAGCCGATGTCCCGCGAGAAGCTGGCTCAACTGGCGCGCGGACGCGAATTCGAACCCTTCGACCGCAGCCTCGATGTGCAGATATCACGCCTGCGCAAGATGGTCGAAGCTGATCCGGCAAGCCCGCGCTATATCCAGACCGTCTGGGGCGTGGGCTATGTGTTTGTTCCGGACGGCGCTGCCTGAACGGCGTGGACAGCGCTCAGGCAACCACCGAGCCGGCGCCGCTTGGCGAGGCGACGAATGTGCTGCGGCCGCTGCGTCGGCGCAGTTTCGGGTTGTTCGGGCGCACCTTCTTGCTGCTGGCAGCTTTGTTGCTGGTCAGCATTCTGGCCTGGTTGCAAACACTGCGGGTATTCGAACTAGAGCCACGCGCAGTGCAGACGGCGCAGCAGATCGCCTCGATCGTCAATCTCAGCCGGGCAGCCCTGATCCACTCCGATTCGATCGCACGGGTATCGCTGATCAAGACCATGACCGAACAGGAGGCAGTGCGCATATTGCCGCGTGAGCCGGCGGATCGCTTCGACCTGTTTCCCGACAACGAACTGGGCCGGCGCATGACGCAGGAACTGGCGTCGCGCCTTGGCGCCGACACCGTGGTGGCAAACAGTGTCAATGGCGAGAGCGGCTTGTGGATCGGGTTCACCATCGACGAAGACCGCTACTGGATGTTGACCGACCGTGCGCGCCTGAATCCGCCCGTCGGCCAGACCTGGATCATCTGGCTGGTCACTGCGGCTGCGTTGTCCCTGGCCGGGGCCGCGCTGATTGCCGGTCTGCTCAACCGTCCGCTGCGCGATCTCTCAGTGGCCGCCAGCCGGATCCGCGAAGGCGAGTTCGCCGCCGGCCACCTGGACGAGTCGATTGCGACCAAGGAAATCCGCGAAGTCAACATCGAATTCAACCGGATGTCGCGCAAGCTGGCCCAGATCGAACTGGACCGCGCCATCATGCTGGCCGGCATTTCCCACGACCTGCGCACGCCATTGGCGCGGCTGCGCCTGGAAACCGAACTGAGCGTCATCGACGATGACGCGCGCGACCACATGGCCGCCGACATTGATCAGGCCAACGCCATCATCAACAAGTTCATGGACTATGCCCGGCCCGACCAGGGATCCATGACCGAGGTAGACCTGACCGATATCATCAACCGTTGCGTTTACGCGCTCAGGGACGCCAGCGACATCCGTCTGAGCATCAGCGTGCCAGCCGATCTGAAAGTGCTTGCCGACGAGGTCGACCTGATCCGCGTCATGTCCAATCTGCTCGAGAATGCCAGCCGCTACGGCCGCACGGTCGGCGGCAATGTCGCCGAGGTCGACATCATCGCGCTGGCCAGTGGCTCACGGGTGGCAATTGAAGTGCGCGACCACGGACCGGGCGTTTCGGCTGACAACCTGGAGCAACTGACCAAGGCGTTTTTTCGCGGCGACACAGCCCGCACCTCTGCCACCGGAGCCGGGCTGGGGCTTGCGATCGTCGAAAAGAACATTCAACGCATGGGCGGAACACTGCTTTTGCGCAATCGTCGATCGGGTGGTCTGTCGGCACGCATTGAACTGAACCGGATCTCCTGAAAGGCTGGTGGACGATCGCTGGTCACTGAAGCAATCAGCGCTCCACCGCCAGCAGCAGCACAACGGCCCGCGCCTCGATCGCCTCGCCCAGCCCGACCGGACCCAATGACTCCGCAGTCTTGGCCTTGACGTTTACTTGCGCAATCGAAATGCCAGTCGCAAGCGCGATCTTCTCGCGCATCGTCGGTATCCATGGTGCCAGCTTGGGCGCCTGGGCAATCACGGTGCTGTCGATATTGGCGATGCCATATCCGGCCTGTCGCACACGCAACGTGGCCTCTGCCAGCAGGACCGCCGAGTTGGCGCCCGCAAAACGCGAATCGGTATCAGGAAAATGTTGACCGATGTCACCCAGCCCGGCACCGCCGAGCAGGGCATCGGTGATGGCATGGAGCAACACGTCGGCATCAGAGTGCCCCAACAACCCCAACGCGAACGGGATAGTCACGCCGCCGATCACCAGCGGCCGGCCCGCCACAAGCTGGTGTATGTCCCAGCCTTCACCGATGCGCAGAGCTAAGGGAGTGGTTGGTGAATCAGGGATAGTCATATTGCGTATTCGTATGGCTCTGGCGTGGACGCGCGCTCAGGACGGCATGCGCAAGCACGAAATCCTGGGCCACGGTCACCTTGAAATTGCTGGAGTCCCCTTGCACCAGGCGCGGCGACAGGCCCATTGCTTCGATGGCGGACGACTCGTCAGTCACTGCTTCGCTGGCCGTAGCCAGGGCCTGATGCAGCAAGCCGAGACGAAACATCTGGGGTGTCTGGGCCAGCCAGTGTGCGTTGCGATCAACTGTTTGAGCAACACGTTCGCCCGATGCCCGCTTGATCGTGTCGGTCGCTGGCCACGCCAGCAGTCCACCTACCGTATCGTCTGCACAGGCATCGATCAGTCGGTCGATCAGGGCCGGCGTGATCAGGCAGCGCGCTGCATCGTGCACCAGCACCCAGTCCTGGTCGTGTGCCCCGCGCTCGCGCAGAACGCCCAGTCCATTGAAAACCGTAGCCGCACGTGTGGCACCGCCGCACACAACGCCGATGCAATGATGCAAGCGCTCGGGCACCAGGCGCGCAAATCCGGTGTCGTCCTGTGCCAGCAGGACCAGGGTCTGGCGAATGCGCGCAACGGCGGCAAACGCAGACAAAGTATGCGCAACCAAAGCCTGGCCGGCAATCATCTGGTACTGCTTGGCTGTTGCGGCGCCAGCGCGACTGCCGGTTCCGGCACATGGAATCAAAGCCCAGATATCGCTCGACCGGCCTGCTTTGGCGTGACCGGTCGCGGTGTCGCCCGATGGCTGGTTTTTCAGGATCTTGATCGGTACTTCAGCCATGGGTCTGGCGCCATTCTAAAATCAGCCCCTCCCCCTCCCGTCCAGCGGATGAGGGGTTTTGGCATGTTTGCAATCCGAATTGCGCTCCCCCGCCCCCTGCATGGACCTGCCAAAACTCAAACCCGGCCAACGATTTACGCTAGCGCGTCCAAAC